>CAZIZE010000011.1:0-61423 GCA_964543655.1 uncultured bacterium | reverse complement strand
CTAAAAAATATTGCTTCATTTTTTTTTATATGGTATTAAATAAATATGGAAGCATTAATCATAGTAGATATGACAAGAGATAATCTTACAGGATTAATGGGTGAGCGTGCAGAAAAAATCATTCCAGTAATTAACAGATTAACAGACTATTTTAGAAAGAATAATAACTTAGTTATTTTTGCAAATGACAGTTTTCTTGAAAATGATTTTCTTTTTAAAAGCAAAATGACACCTCACTCTCTTAGGTGGACAGATGGTGAAAAAGTCGCCAGGTCACTTACTGTAAAAGATAGTGACATTATTCTGCCGAAAAGAAGGTTTTCAGCTTTTTTCAAAACTGACCTTGACCAAACCTTGCGCACTTTAAATGTCAATAAAGTTTACGTTTGTGGCATTACTTCTATTTTCTGTGTTCTTGCTACAGCTTTTGACTCTATCTGTCACGATTTCTATACAGTAATTATTGATGATGCTACAACTGCCCATAAAGATGAAGTGCATGAGCAGGTTATGAATTTTTACAGGAAAAACCCTTTGCAACCATTGTTTGAAATAAAAAGCAGCAGTGAAATTATCAAATAGGAGAGAAAATGTTTGAAAGCCTAAGTGAAAAACTTGATAATGTTTTTGAAAAAATCAAAGGCAAAGGTGTTCTTTCTGAAGATGTTATTAAAGAAGTTTTAAAAGAGATTAGACTGGTTCTGCTTGAAGCAGATGTTAATTATAAAGTTACCAAAACTTTTATTAATTACGTTAAAGAGCGTGCTCTTGGTCAGGAGGTTCTTAAAAGCCTCACTCCATCTCAGCAGCTAATTAAAATTGTAAAAGAGGAGATGGAGAAAATTATTGGTGGTGATGAAGATAATTCACTTAATTTAAATGCAAAGCCACCTATAATTTTTATGCTTGTTGGCTTACAAGGGTCAGGTAAAACTACCACTGCTGGAAAAATAGCAAATTTTTTAAGAAACAAATATAAAAGGTCTCCTCTACTTGTACCAGCTGATGTATACAGGCCAGCAGCAATTCAGCAACTTGAAAAAATAGCAAAAGAGTTGAACATAATTTCTTTTCCATCTACAACAAAAGATGATCCAGTGAAAATAGCTACAGATTCTATTAATTTTGCATTAAAACATAGCTGTGATACTATTCTAATAGATACTGCTGGAAGATTACATATTGATGAAAAATTAATGAATGAGCTTGTTAATATTAAAAAAGCTGTTAATCCTACAGAAATTCTTTTTGTTGCTGACTCTATGACAGGCCAGGAAGCTGTTAACATAGCTAAGGAGTTTGATGAAAAGATAGATATTACAGGCATTGTCCTTACCAAGCTTGATGGTGATGCAAGAGGTGGTGCTGCACTTTCCATTAGAGCAATAACTGGTAAGCCTATTAAATTAATTGGTAAAGGTGAAAAACTTAACGATATAGAGGAATTTCACCCTGATAGAATGGTTTCAAGAATTCTTGGTATGGGTGATGTTTTAACATTAATTGAAAAAGCAACAGCGTCCATTGATGAAGAGGATTATCAGGAGCTTGAGCAGAGGTTAAGAAAAAATATTTTCACATTTGATGATTACAAAAAGCAGTTGCAACAGATTAAAAAGCTTGGCTCACTTGACTCCATTCTCAGTATGATTCCAGGTCTTTCCAAACTTAAGCAGATGAAAAATATGAAAATTGATGACAAAGAATTTCTCAGACAGGAAGCTATTATTAATTCTATGACAAAACTTGAACGGAGAAAGCCAGAAATAATTAATGGCAGTAGAAGAAAAAGAATTGCTAAAGGTAGTGGCACAACAGTTCAGGAAGTAAATAAATTAATGAAAAATTATTTTACAATGAGAGATATGTTAAAAAAATTCAATAAAAAGAAATTTAAAGGTCTTCCAAAAGATTTCCAAAGTATGTTTAAAGGGATGTCAGGTTTTTAGCATCAACAAACATCTCTATTCCTCTTACATCATTTAAATTAAGATTGCTCAAAAGAGTAGCTATTGACATATTTAAAGTTGGATGAATTAGAGAACTTTCAATTTCATTGAAAGGTATAAGTACAAATCCTCTTTCATGCATAAGGGGATGAGGCACTTGTAGGTTATTTCTATTTATAATCCAATCATTGTACACAAGAATATCTATATCAATTGTCCTTGGTCCCCATTTAAAAATTCTTTTTCTTCCAAGTTTCTTTTCAATTAATTGAATAAATTTTAAAAGCTCAAATGGTGAAAGATTTGTGGAAATTTTAATAACTGCATTAAGAAAGAAGTCCTGCTCTTCAAAACCTACAGGTGGAGTTTTATATATTGAGGAGACAGAAAGGATAGTTATCTCTTCATGGGAACTAATAAGCTCTAAAGATGTTTTTATATTTTTTAATTTATCGCCTAAATTGCTTCCTAATCCTAAAAATGCAATATTACTATTTACTCTCCTGCTCACTCTCATCTTTTTTAGGAGTAACGTCTATTTCATCCTCTCCTTTTGTAGCTTTTTTAAAGTTTTTTATTCCTTTACCAAGGCCAGCACCTATTTCAGGTAATTTCCCAGCACCAAAAATTATTAAAACTATAACTAAAATTATTAGCAATTCAGGTAAGCCTATACCAAACATCTCTCCTCCTACATTAAGTATTGGCGGAAGCGTATGGGAATCGAACCCATCTTCCACTTTTCAGCGGAACACTGGATTTGAAGTCCAGGCTGGTCACCAGTACCAGATACGCTTCCAACTCCTATTTACAATATATTTTTTTAAATTACAATACAAATTATAAAAAATAGTTATCTATTGCCATAGTAAAGAGAAATTTTTTTTACTCCTTTTTCTCTTTCACCAATTATAACTTCAGAATCTGTTAAAATAACATTTCTACTGTTGCTACATTCTAACTCAACTATATTTTTTATTAATTTTGGTGAATTTTCAATATTATATATTTCACATTCTGGCTGGTACCATATTGGAATATACGCATAAAGATAGTAATATTCAGGTGAAACAAGAATTAAATTAGCATCTTCATTAACCTTTATTAACCTAACCTTTTTATCAAGATAAACTGTTTTTTCAACAGAGAGATGCTCTCCACTATTCAAAATAACTATTCTGCTCTGATTCTCAATATTAGAAAATGAGGGAATCTCTTCCTTTAATATATTATGAAACTCAGGTTTTTTACAATTTATAAAAATTTTGCTCTTTCCTACAACAACCTGAGATGAATTAGCATTACACTCTGAAATATTAATGCTGTCAAGCAGAATCAAGCCCAAATCTGTAACTTTGAGCAAATTAATTCTCATTGATGAATCATTATTACCTGTTTCATATGTAATTAGATTGCCATATGTGTCTATGTCAACAGGTCTTCCTGGTGATGAAAAAATTTTATTTTCCTCAAAATCTGGTAGTTTAAATAACTTTACACCATAACTTGAAAAAGTCTTATTAATATAAGGAATTTTCATTTTATAAAAAATAATTGGCAATATAATTCTATTGTCTGATAGAATCGGATTTAATCTGTAATAATCTTCTATTCTATGATAATCAAGCTCAAAGCTTTTTCTAATAAATTTATCATCAGAGTAGAGCATAAACCTGAGCGGATTAATATTGTAAAATAATATCTTATTGTTATTTTTATTTAAAACAACATTTCTATAATAACCATCAATGGTGTAACCTTTTATTTCCTCTAAATTATCAAAATTTAAAAGAGAAAATCTGTAAATACTGTTATAACCTGAAAATAGAGCAATATTATCCTTATACTGATTTATAAAATCTGCTGAAAGAGTTAATGGCAGGTTTGAAATCTCAATTAATTTACCATTTTCCTCTTTAAAAACTCTTAATTCCCTTGAAGAGAATGCAACAACATAATCTTTATCTATCCAGAAGCTCCTCTTTGCACTAAAAGGAAGAGGGCTAAGACCAAGATTTTGCAAACTATTATTATCAATGCCAATAGCCTGTACAAAATTATAGTATTTATTATACCATGTTTCTATTGGTAATGCTGCAACTCCATTATCCCAGTTAATATAAAAAGCTCTTTCATCAGAAGTTGCTTCAGATGACGAATATTTTACTTCATTTTCAAATGGTGTGATTCTCGAAAGAAGCTCAACATCCTCAGGATTGGTAACATCAAATAACCCGATAGATACAAGGTTATCTAAATATCCTGTTGATAACAACCTGTTATTGTGAAAAAATAGTTTATCAGACCAACCAGGAACAGAAAGTTCACCAACAATTGCAGGGTGTTCAGGATTAGAAATATCAATAACCCATAAAGGGTCTTTTCTTTTAAAAGTAACAACATAAGCTCTATTATTTGAAAAAACAGTGCCATGCAACTGCTCACCTGGTGCAATTCCAGATAAGCTTGCAACTAATTTTGCACTGCTATTATCAATCTTATATACATAAAAAGTGCTTCCTTTATTTAAATCTCTCCAGTCAGGAGAAGCCATAAACATTAAATAATTATCCTTAAAATATATATGCCTATCAGATGGTATATTTTCACTGATTTTTATATTTATTTCATTTTCTAAAGGGTTGCTGAACTCTGTTATTGGAATTACAGTAATAATTTCTGAAAATGAATCATCATAATTTTTAAAAACAAGTGCAAGGTAGTTATTGAAAATAGCAACAATGTGTAAATAGCTATGAAATTTTTTCTCTGCTAAATTTTCTAATTTACCTTCTGCATTCAGCATTAATGCATTTACAACTGTATTCTCATAACCTCTATTTATCACTGTAAATATTACGTTATTCTTCCTTCGTGATTCAATGAAAACACCATTTAATGTTAAATTATCAACTGGAGTTATTTTACTGTTTTTAAAAGAAAAACTATTAATAACTGTCCTATTATCTGCCATTGAAATTAAAACATAGTAATTATCAATAGAGTAAATCTCTTTAGGTTCACCATTTAACTTAAATTTATCAATTATTTTTGGTGAATCTTTTTCAGAAAGGTCAACTATTTCAAAAAGCCCTGCATTTGTATTTGCAAAAAGGAATAAATTTTTACTATTATCAAATTTGTAAAAATCTGGTTTTTCTATATCTACATTATTCTCCTCATTATCTATACTCTCTTTATCACTATTCTCTGAATTAACTTTAACACCTGGTACAAACTGATAATTGCTACTCTGTTTGCTAATAAAATACCATTGACCTTTTAGCCTTTCAAAAAGAGCTTTCTCTGAAAGTGGGTAAATGGAAATATCATAGCTTGAATTGTCATATACAAAAGCTGCACCAACAAAGCATCTGTGATTATCAGGGCATTTTTCAGGTATTTGGGCTATTTTGCCATTAAATTTTGGACAGGTAAATTTCCCATTAACAAGTGGTTTTATTCCATTTATCCATCTATTATTAACAAGTGAAATAAATCTGTTTGAATCTAAATCAAACCATACAACATATGGTATTATATCCCTGGTTTCTACATTGCTCTGGAAATAAATATCTTTGCTGTTTGAGTATATTTTAAACTGTGCAAAGCAATTTACACTTAATAGAAAAATTATAAAAATTGAGTAAAATAGTTTAACTCTAATCATTGCATTAGTTTAGTTATTTATATTCCTTTTTATAAATTATATTTCTTCATTCTCCACACTACTATAAATGATTATTTTGCATATTCAACAGCTCGCATCTCTCTAATAACAGTAACTTTTATCTGGCCTGGATATGTTAAATTTTCTTCTACCTTTTTTGCAATATCTTTTGCAAGTACAAAAGCATGTTCATCAGAAATTCTATCATTTTCAACAATAACTCTAACTTCTCTACCTGCCTGAATAGCATACGATTTGGAAACACCATCAAATTCATTTGCAATATTTTCTAACTCTTCAAGCCTTTTTATGTAGCTTTCATACATTTCACCTCTTGAGCCCGGTCTTGCACCAGAAAGTGCATCAGCTGCTTGAACAATAACAGCATATATGGAAGTTTTACTAACTTCATCATGGTGACTTGCTATTGCATTTACAATATCTGCATCTTCACCATATTTTTTGGCTAAATCACCACCAATAATTGCATGTGAACCTGGAATTTCATGGTCAACAGCTTTTCCAATATCGTGCAATAACCCTGCTCTTCTTGCTTTTTTCCAGTCAAGCTTCAGTTCAGAAGCTATTATTCCAGCAATAAAAGCTGTTTCAAGTGAATGCTGGTAAATATTTTGACCATAACTTGTTCTATAATTTAATCTACCAATTAACCTTACAAGTTCTGGATGCATTTTGTGCAAGCCAACTTCAAAAAGAGCTTTCTGACCTAATTCTCTAATCTTTTCATGCAACTCTGCTTCAGTGTGCTTAACAACTTCCTCTATTCTTGCAGGATGTATTCTACCATCTGCTATTAATTTTTCAAGTGATAATCTTGCAATTTCTCTTCTTACTGGGTCAAAACATGAAATAACAACAGCTTCTGGTGTATCATCAATAATAAGGTCAACTCCTGCAATGCTTTCAAGAGTTCTAATATTTCTACCCTCTCTACCAATAATTCTTCCTTTCATTTCATCATTAGGCAAAGAAACAACAGAAACTGTCCTTTCAGCAACAAAATCTGAAGCATACCTCTGAATGGAAAGAGCAAGTATTTCCTGAGCTTTCTTGGTTGCATTTTCTTTAAACTCTTCTTCAATTTCCTGCAACTTTTTGGCAACCTCAAACTTTGCTTCATCTTCCATTTTTTTCATTAATATTTCTTTTGCTTCCTCTCTGGTTAAACCACTTATCTTTTCCAGCTCCAAGTTAATTTCTTCTATCTTCTTTGAATACTCCTCTTTCAACCTATTTGTGTCTTCAACTTTTTCAACTAATTCTTTCTCTTTTTTGGAAAACTCAAGCTCTCTCTCAGATAAAATCTCCTCTTTTTTTGCAAGGTTCTCTTCCCTTTGAAATATTCTTTTTTCAAGGGTGTTTAACTCTTCTTTTTTCTCCTTAACCTCTTTTTCCAACTCTGCTTTAGCTTGTAAAATTCTATCTTTTGATTTTATCTCAGCTTCTTTTAAAATAATTTCTGCTTCTTTTTTAGCATTTTCTAAAATCTGACTTGCCTTTTTAGCAGAATCTTCTAATTTGTTCTCTAAATATTTTTTTGCAAAATAGTAACCGCCTGCACCACCAATAATAATTCCAATTAATATACTTACAAATCCCATTAAAACCTCCTTTTCCTTATGATAAAACAATATGTTATTTAAAAGATTCTAAAAAAAGAAGGAGTTTTGAAGAGATGACCCGGACTACAGTCCCAGAAACAAACTACTGAACCTGACAAAGTCAGGTGGGAATTCTATTGATGCTTTAGGCTTCCTGCTACAAGGCAGGCTTGCACACCACACCAAGTGAGAATTCCCATTCTTATGGTGTTGGCTCAATAATTATATTTCTGGTAACTAATAGCCCAGGTCAATTTATAACCTCTGAAATTTTGTTAATTAATAAATCTATTTTTTTGAAGAACTTATATTGGTCAGCAGTTGTAGTTAAAGCAGCCAATATAGCTAACTTATATGTGGTAACTGTACCACCCTGTGTTTCTAACTCTGCTATTTTGCTATTAAGTAATCTAACAATCTCTGAAAACTCTTCTTCAGGAATATCAGTTTTAATAGTGTGGCTCTGTCCTAATATATTTACTTCAACTGATCTCTTCAAAAACACCCTCTTTTTTTAGAACTTCTATCAAATTATCTAATTTATCAATTGCCTTTCTCTGTGTTGCTTCAAACTTTTCAATTAATTTCTCTTTTTCTAACAACTGCTGTTTTAAATCTATATTCTCTTTTTTTAAAATTTTATATCTCTCTATTAATAGGTTAACTTTTTCTTCAAGTAAATTTAATTTATTTTCCATAATTAATTATATTCAAATATTCAATTTTTGTCAACATATTTACACTTTTTATTGGGGCATTCTATTTTTTCCCCTTTTTTTGTGATTTTTTTAATTAAATATGGGTTCCCACATTCAGGACAAATTTTATTAACAGGCTCATACCATGATGCAAATTTACATTTCGGAAAATTTGTGCATCCATAAAACACCCTTCCCTTTTTTGTCCTTCTCTCTATAATACTCCCATTGCAATCTGTCTCTGGGCATGGCATTATTGTAATCTGCTTTGTAAAATCGCAATCTGGATAATTTTCACAGGCTATAAATTTACCAAATTTGCCATATTTAATTATTAAGTTACCACCACATTTTTCACATTTCTCATCTAATACCTCATTTTCAACTATTTTTAACTCACCATTATCATCTATTTTAAATTGTTTTGTATTTTTGCATTCAGGATAGTTGGAACACGCAAGGAATCTACCGTTTCGTCCCCACTTTATTACCATTTTATTTCCACATTTTTCACAGGTAAATGGGGATTCTTCCACAATCTGACTAATATATTGCATAGTTTCATAAGCATTTGAAAGGGTTTTTTCAAATTTATAATAAAAATCTTTTAAAACTTCTCTCCAATCCTCTTTACTGCTTTCAATTTCATCAAGTTTTTTCTCAAGCTCTGCTGTAAAATTTATATCAAATATATCAGGAAAGTTTTTTACAAGCAGGTCATTGACCACCATACCAATATCAGTTGGAAAAAGTTTTTTCTCCTTTAAAACAACATATTTTCTATCCTGAATGTTTTGAAGTATCGGTGCATACGTTGAAGGTCTGCCAATACCTTTTTCTTCAAGAGCCTTTACAAGAGAGCTTTCTGTATATCTTGGTGGTGGCTCAGTAAATTTCTGCTGAGGCTTTAATTCTACTAAATTTAATCTGTCATTTTCTTTTAAATCTGGTAAAATCTTGTCATCAATCTTTTCATTTGTTATTTTCAAAAATCCATCAAACTTTAATACAGAACCATTTATTTTAAATGTATATTTTTTATTTTTATCTTTAATTTCAACAGAAGTCTGGTCAAATATTGCAGGTTGCATCTGACTTGCAATAAATTTCTGCCATATTAATTTATAAAGCTTATATTGGTCATTTGTAAGATATTCCTTTATTGCATCAGGTTCAATTTTTACATTTGTAGGTCTAATTGCTTCATGAGCATCCTGGACATTTGACTTTTTACTCCTATACCTATTGGCTCGTGGTGGAAGATACTCTTTGCCAATCTTATTTGAAATATATTTTCTTGCATCTTTTATTGCTGATTCTGAAATTCTAACTGAATCTGTTCTCATATATGTTATTAAACCAAGTGTGCCTTTACTACCCAGGTCAACACCTTCATAAAGTGTCTGGGCAATCTGCATTGTTTTAGCTGGCCTGAAATTTAACTTTGACGAGGCCTCCTGCTGTAGTTTACTTGTGGTATATGGTGGCAGAGGTGCTCTTTTTCTCTCTTTTTTTGTAATTTTTGCAATATAGAAATCTTCATTTTTAAGATAATCAAGGATTTTCTTGGCTTCTTTTTCATTCTTTATCTTTTTATTAACAAGTTTTGCTTCTAATTTTTCATTCTTCTCAGTTTCAAATATTGATAAAATCTCCCAAAATTCTTCAGGAGTAAAATCTTTTATCTCTTTCTCTCTCTCGCATATTAATCTAAGAGCAACTGTTTGCACCCTACCTGCACTTAATCCACGCCTAACCTTTTTCCAGAGCAAAGGGCTTACCTGATAGCCAACTATCCTGTCAAGAACTCTTCGAGCCTGCTGGGCATTGAACTTAGCTTCATCCAATTTATCAGGGTTATCAAGTGATGCTTTTACTGCATCTTTAGTAATTTCATAGAATAGAACCCTTTTAACTTCATCTCTGCTTTTTTTCAAATAGTTAGTTATATGCCAGGCTATTGCTTCACCTTCTCTGTCAGGGTCAGATGCTAAGTAAATATTATCTGCTTTTTTTGCCTCTTTTTTTATATTTTTTAAAATTTTCTCTTTACCTTCAATTATAACATATTTGGGGTTAAATCCATTCTCTATATCCACTCCAAGCTCTTTTTTGGGTAAATCAATTACATGACCATAAGATGCAGCAATATTAAAATTTTTACCAAGGTATTTTTTTAAAGTTTTTGCCTTTGCTGGTGATTCTACAATAACTAAGTTCATTCAATCCTCGCTTTATTTTATAGGGCAATTAATTGTAAATAACCTCTCCATCATTCTCAACAACATAGTTAAACAATTTGTTATTTGAATTATAAGCAGTCAAAGCTGTTAACAACTTAATCTCTTCAATATCAATTTTAATGTCAAGGTCTGCAATAATAACTTTTTCTAAAATATCTTCAAACATATCACTATCAATTAAACCTTTCTTCTTTAAAATGTATAGATAGTTAACTGCTTCCTTTGTCAAAGAATTGGACTCCTCATAAGTTAAAATTCTAACATAATTTCTACTATCAGATATATCTAAATTTTTACTAATATCCATTCCAAATGATTCCATCCAGTAAATTGCAGTATCAATATCTTTTAGCTCAAAACCCATATCAAGCAGGTCATTAATAAGCTCTTCCTCATATACAGTTTTATGGTTAGCAATATATCTGGCTATTAGGTTTAAAATTTTATATGTTTTATTTTTCAATTTGAACCTCCATAGCAAAATGAACCATTATTATACAAGCAAAATGTAAACAAGTCAATTTTTTTCTTTTTATGAAATTGAAAGATGAAAAATTATTGATTTAAACCAAGGTGAAATCAGCTTTTTCTGCTTTTTAGATTATTCAAGAAGCTCTCTAACCTTTTTCAATAATTTTTCAAAAGAGAAAGGTTTTTGCAAAAAATTCTTTTTTGAAATTGAAAAATCTTTGAAAATATTATCAGCATATCCTGAGATGAATAAAACTTTTAGCTCTGGATTAATAGTCTTCAATTCTCTGGCTATTTCAATACCATTAAAGTTAGGCATAATAATGTCTGTAATTAATAGATTGATATTTTCATTTTCTATTAAACCAATAGCTTCATCTCTGCTGTCAGTTTGAAAAACATTGTATCCAAATTCTTTTAATCCAAGATATATTACTTCTCTTACAAATTTATCATCTTCTATAATTAAAATATTTTCGCTCCCTTTATTATATTTTACATCTTCCTTTTTATCTTTACTTTCTTCAAAATCTTTTTTATCAACCAATGGCCAAAAAATTTTAAAAGTGGTACCTTTATTTAAAGTGCTATTGGCAAAAATATAGCCATTATTTTGCTTTACAATACCATAAACAGTGGAAAGTCCAAGACCAGACCCTTCTCCAACTTTTTTAGTTGTAAAAAAAGGCTCAAATATTTTATCAATAATTTTCTCATCAATTCCCATTCCTGTATCACTAAATGTTATTAAAACATACGAACCTTTTTTAATATTCAAATTTGTTGCAATATAATTATCTGCTATCTGAACCTTGCTTGTTTTAATTTTTATAGTGCCACCATTTGGCATTGCATCAATTGAATTGATTGTAAGATTCAAAAAAATCTGCTCAAGCTGGACAGGATCTGCTTTTATAAAACCTATATCTTTACCAAACTCTACTTTTATTTCTATATTTTCTCTTACAAGTCTTTTTAACATTTTCAAATTTTGCTTGATAATTTCATTTATATTTAAAACTTTTGGCATTATTAACTGTTTTCTGCTAAAAGCTAAAATCTGCTTGGTCAGATTGGATGCTTTTTCACCTGCTTTGTATATTTGCAAAACTTTATCATAAACTAAATTATCCCTATCTATCATTGTTAAAATAAGCTCTGCATAACCATTAATAACTGTAAGAATATTATTAAAATCATGAGCTATTCCACCTGCAAGCTTGCCAATTGCTTCCATTTTTTGAGATTGAAGAAGTTTCTGCTCAAGAATCTTTTTCTCTGTAATATCTTCAAACATAGCAACAACCACGTTTTCACCATCAAGGGTAAGAGCAATAGAATTAACATTAATATATTTTTGATTACCTTGAATAGTTTTAATCTTTTCTATTGCTGGAGGTAATTTTTTACCAGATAAAATTTTATCAACTCGTTCCATTACAAAATCTTTATTCTCCTCATCAACAAAATCTATTAAATTTTTCCACATTACATCTTTAACTGATGTTAATTCCACTATTTCAAGTGCTCTCTGATTTGCATATATAATTTTCTTATCTTTATTAATAACAATTGTTCCAAGTGGCGCTGTATTTAGAAGTGTTTTAAATCTTTTTTCACTTTTTTCAAGTTCTTCAATTGCTTTTTTCTTTTCTAAAATTATTTCTCTCTTTTCAAGGGCAGCTTTTATAGATGTTGGAAGTTTCATTAAATACTCTTTTATTACATAATCCCATGCGCCCCTTTTCATACATTCCACAGCAACATTCTCATTAATTGAGCCTGTAACAATAATTATAGGAATATCATTGTTAAATTCTTTTACTATTTCTATTGCTTCAAGTCCTGAAAATTGAGGTAAATTGTAATCAGATAAAATTATATCTGGAAAGAACTCTTTTAACTCTTTAATAAAATCATCTTTATTATCAACAACCTTGTAAATAATATCTTGTGGGAACTTCCTTAATTCCCTCTGGATTAATTCAACGTCTTCCTGCAAATCTTCCACTAATAATATTTTTAGTCCCATTTTCTTCTCCAAAAAATTTCTAAATTACTTTAAAGGGATGGTAAAGTAAAAGATGGTTTCTTGATTTAGTGTTGATTTTGCCCAAATTTTGCCACCGTGCCGTGAAATAATCCTCTCAACTATTGAAAGTCCAACACCTGTCCCGGAATACTCCTTTTCAGAGTGTAATCTCTGAAAAATTTTAAAAAGTTTATTAGAGTATTGCATATTAAATCCAATGCCATTATCTTTAACAAAATAAATAATCTCATTATCTTTTTGGATAAATCCAATTTTAATAACAGGTTCATCTTTTTTTAAAGAAAATTTTATTGCATTAGAAATTAAGTTGTAAAATACCTGCTTTATTAAATTAGGGTCAGCATAAGCTTCTGGTAAATTATCAATATAGAATTTAACCCTATCTTTATCTTTTTCTGGAATTAATTCATTATAGATAGATTTTGCAATTGCAGTTAAATTTATTTTTTGTCTATTTAACGGAACTTTAGTTATTTTAGAAAAATTCATAAGGTCATTTATAAGTTTAATCATTTTCTGAGAATTATCTCTTATTATGTTTAATAACCTATCAGCTTCTTTATCAAGTTTTCCTCTGTAATCTTCTTGAAGAATTTTTGAAAAACCATCAATTGCCCTTAAAGGAGATTTTAAATCATGAGAAATTGTGTATGAAAAGGCTTCTAACTCTTCATTTATTTTAACCAACTCTTTAGTTCTTTCCTCCACAACCCTCTTTAATTCCACTTCATGTTTTTTTAATTCACTAATATTTCTAAATGATAAAAGCATGCATGTTTCATTTTCCATTTTAAAAAAGGATGCTGCAAATAATCCAGGGAAAACTCTACCCTCTTTATCTCTATAGGATAATTCAAAATTTATTAAAATATCCTCTTCACCAAAACTATGAAGAAACTTTCTCCTATCTTCTGGGGTTGCAATAATATCAAGTGAAAGAAAATCTTTGCCTATAACTTCATCTCTTAAATAACCTGTGTGTCTGGTAAAACTTTTATTTACATCAACAATCTTTCCTGTATCAATATTTAACAAAACAACTGCATCTGGAGTGCTGTAAAAAATTGCTCTAAATTTCAACTCATTTTTCTGAATATTCTCCACACACTCCTTGTGTATTGAAATATCTCTAACAAAAAAAATCAAAAAATTCTTATTATTTAAAGAAAATTTTTCCACTTTAACTTCAACTGGAAATTTTTCACCATTCTTTTTTTTATGCCAGAAATGAAGAATCTCCCCATTAAATGGTAAAATTATATTTTCAGGAAAATACATTAAATCTTTAATTTTTAGTTTTAAAAATTCATCTTCACTATATTCATAAATTTTAGTTGCTGCTTTATTAACTGCAAAAAAATTTTCATTTAAATCTTCTGAATAGGGTAGAATAAAGATTGGCTCATCAACTGAATCAAAAAGGAACCTGAAGTCATTGGAAAAATATTCAGGGTAAGTTATCATAATATATATATAAATCGACATTATCTTTTTTTCAAGTTTTAATTGATTTTTTGCAAAAATTTATATATTCTAAATAACATGATTAAAATTATAAACTGGAATAACAGTGAATCAAAAACATTAATTGAAAAAATGTTAAACAGAGGCAATATAGATTTTGAAGAATATTACTCCTCTGTTAAATCTATAATAGATGATGTTCTTAAAGAGAAAGACTTTGCCTTAATAAAATTTACCAAAAAATTTGACAACTATGAGTTAAATAGGGAAAATTATTTTTATTCTAAAGATGATTTTAAAGAAGCTTACAATTCTATAGAATCTACTTATAAAAAGATTCTTGATAAGGCTGCTATTAGAATAGAAAAATATCATCAGAATCAAAAAATTAATAGCTGGTTTCATTATGAGGAAAATGGTACAATTTTGGGGCAGAAAATTACTCCTATTGAAAAAGTTGCCCTTTATGTACCTGGAGGCAAAGCTCTCTATCCTTCCACAGTGTTAATGACAGGTATTCCAGCAAAAGTAGCTGGAGTAAAAAAGATTTTTATAACATGTCCAATATTTAACAGAGAAAAAGGTAAACTTATACTTGCTGCTGCACATATTATTGGGGCAGAAAAGCTTTATAAAATAGGTGGAGCGCATGCTGTTGCTGCTGTTGCATATGGAACAGATTGGGTTGAAAAAGTTGACAAAGTTGTTGGGCCAGGTAATATTTATGTTGCAGTTGCTAAAAAACTTTTATTTGGGACAATTGATATTGATATGATTGCTGGTCCAAGTGAAATATTAATTATTGCTGATGAATATGCAAATGCTGACTACATTGTGGCAGATATGTTTAGCCAGGCAGAGCATGATGAGCTTGCATCATCCATTCTTGTTACAAATAGTGAGCAGCTTGCTCTTTTAGTAAAAAATAAAATTTCAGAAAAAATAAACAGAGCTGAGAGAAAAAATATTTTAGAAAAATCTCTCTCCAATCATGGTGCTATTATCATTACAAAAGATATTAATCAGGCAATTGAAGTTGCCAATAGTATAGCACCTGAGCATTTAGAAATTCTTGTAAAAAATCCTTTTGAAATATTTCCTCAGATTAAAAATGCAGGAGCTATTTTTCTTGGAGAATTTTCTCCAGAGCCAGTTGGTGATTATATGGCAGGTCCCAATCATGTGCTTCCTACTTCCGGAACAGCACGGTTTTTTTCACCACTTGGAGTTTACGACTTTATTAAGAGGAGCAGTGTAATCGCTTTATCAAAAGAATGTTTTAAAGAGTTGCAAAATGATGTATACAATTTTGCAAATGCAGAAGGGTTATATTCCCATGCAGATTCTGTAAATATAAGGAGTACCCAAAAATATGAGAAAAGCTAATATTCACCGAAAAACCAAAGAAACAGAAATAAATCTTGAATTATATATTGACTCTGAAAAATCTGATTACAACATTAGCACTCCTGTTGGTTTTCTCAATCATATGCTCGACTTATTTGCAAAGCATAGTGGTTTTTCACTCTTTATTGAAGCAGATGGTGATGTTAATGTTGATTTTCACCACACTGTTGAAGATATAGGAATAGTGCTTGGAGAAGGTTTTAGAAAAGCACTTGGAGATTTTAAAGGTATCAAAAGGTATGGTAATGCTGTTATTCCAATGGATGACTCTTTGAGTATGGTAACAATTGATATTTCAAACAGACCATTTTTGGTGTATAATACAAACCTTGAAAAAGGTAAAGTTGGAGAAATTGATATTGAGCTTTTTGAAGAGTTTTTTAATGCTTTTACAAATAATCTTAGATGCAATCTCCACATTAACAATTTTTATGGGAAAAATAATCACCACATTTTAGAATCAATTTTTAAAGCATTTGCTTATGCTATGAAGGAAGCGGTTACTATAGTAGGAACAGAAGTTGTTTCCACAAAGGGAATATTAATTTAATTGGAGTGAATTTTATGCAAACTATTATGATTATAGATTACGGAATGGGTAATTTAAAAAGCGTAGAAAAAGCTGTTGAAAAAATTGGTGCCAAACCGCTTGTATCTTCCAATCCAGAATTTTTAACAAAAGCTGATAAAGTCATTCTACCAGGAGTTGGTGCTTTTAGAGATTGTATCAATAATTTGAAAAAATATCACTTTACTGAAGCTATAAAAGATTATGTTAAAACAGGAAAATTATTATTAGGAATATGCCTTGGAATGCATGTTTTACTTGAAAAAAGCTACGAATTTGGAGAGCATAAAGGATTGGGTCTTATTGCAGGTGAAGTTATCAAATTTCAGGATATAGGCAATTTACCAGTGCCTCATATGGGCTGGAATTCTATTAATATCAAAAAAAAGAGTAGAATTTTATCAAAAATTAAAAGTGGTGATTTTTTCTACTTTGCACATTCATATTATGTTAAGCCACTGTATGAAGCTGATATATTAACAACCACAGATTATGGTATAGAATTTACATCTTCTGTTAATAGAGAAAACATTTTTGGAGTTCAGTTTCACCCAGAAAAAAGTCAAGAAAAAGGGTTGCAAGTTTTAAAAAACTTTGTAAAGGAGATGTGATGAAAAAAAGGCAATTATCTCTTATCTTAATTTTAATTTTTTTATCAGCATGTTTTCATAAGAAAAATAATATTAAACAGACCGAATTTATAATTAAAAAGCCAGCAAAAGTTATTATTTTGCCATTTGTTAAAGTTAATAATACTATTCAGAGAAAAATAAAATGTAATTCTCCTGACAAATCTGTTGTTTGCAGCTATAAAAGTGATGAATTCAAATTAATAGGAAGACAGCTTGCAACAAAGTTCTATTTTGCACTTATTAATAAAAGGAAAGATTACGAACCTGTTGAACTTGATGATGTGGAGAATGCTTTTCAAAAAAATATTTCGCAAATAAATATTAATGATATAGTTGACAGATTCAAAATTGATTACATAATAGAGGGATATGTTTACAAATTTATTGAAAGAAAGGGGAGCGAATACTCAGTTGTGGAGCCAGCTACAGTCCATTTTGTTGTGGTTATTAGAAATGCTGTTACTGGAGAGATTGTATGGCAAAAAGATTACTATGAAAAGCAAAAAGCTTTAAGCAAGAATCTTTTAAATGTGTTTAACTTTTTTAAAAGAAAGGGAAGGTGGTTAACAGCTCTTGAGCTTGCCGAGCATGGAATTAACAAAATTGTCAATGAATTGCCTTAAAAATATACATTTTATTTTAGCTACAAAATCACCAAGAAGAATAGAGTTTTTAAAAAATCTTAATCTTAATTTTAAAGTTTATCCATCAGGATTTAAAGAAGAATTAAAAGATTTTATAACACCTGAACAATATGTTATAAACAACAGTTTGCAAAAAGCAGAAGATGTTTCAAAAAATTTTGAAAATTCTATAATTGCTGGTTTTGATACAATTGTTCTTTTTCAAAATAAAATTTTAGGAAAGCCTAAAAATAGCGAGGATGCTTTTAATATGCTTTCCATGTTATCTAATAGCACTCATAAGGTTATTACAGCATATACATTGTTACATAAAAAAAAAGATGCTAAAATCACAAAATATGTAACAACAGATGTTTTTTTTAAAAATCTTAAAAATGATGAAATTAAATGGTACATTTCTACCAATGAACCTTATGACAAAGCAGGTGCTTATGCTATTCAAGGTATTGGAGCATTTATGGTTAAAAAGATTAACGGCTCTTACACAAATGTTGTTGGATTGCCGCTTGCTGAATTTTTAGAAGATTTAAAAAATTTTTATCATAATCTATAAAAATGATTAAAGAGAATATTGAAAAAATTTTATCAAAAATCAAAAATAGTGCTCAGAAATGTGGAAGAGACCCTGATTCTGTAAAATTAGTTGCTGTTTCAAAAACTTTTCCTGCTGAATTAGTAATAGAAGCTGTTAATGCAGGGTTAAAAGATTTTGGAGAAAATTATGTTCAAGATTTTTTAACAAAATACGATAAATTAGAAAAATACCAGGTGAAATGGCACTTTATTGGCCATGTTCAGACAAACAAAGTTAAATATATTTATGATAAAATTTCTCTTTTACATACTCTTGACTCTGTTAAATTAGCAGAGAAACTTAATAAAAAACTTACAGAGGTAAACAGAATTTTAAATGCTCTAATACAGATTAATATTGGCAGAGAACCAAATAAATATGGTATTTTTGAAGAGGAAGTTGAAACTTTTTTAGAGCAAATGGAAAAATATAAACATATTAACATTACTGGTTTTATGACAATACCTCCATTTTTTGAAAAAAAAGAGGAAGTTAGGCCATTATTTGCAAAAATGAGAATGCTTCTTGAAAAGTTTTCAACGTACAATGAAAACTTAAAAGAATTATCAATGGGAATGTCACACGACTTTGACATTGCCATAGAAGAAGGTGCTACAATTATTAGAATTGGAACAGCGATATTTGGAGAAAGAAAAAGGAGAAATTAATATGCCATCAATATCATTTCTTTTATGCATATTTTTAATATTTTTTGTAATAATACTTTTTATGTACATTGTTTATCTAAATGGTGAATATAAGAAGGTTATGCAGCTCTATTCTGATGCAATAAAAGAGCAGGAAAAAATGGAGGGTAAATTTTTTGAGTATAATGAAAAAGTTGAAAAATTATATAAAGAGATTTCTGATTTAAAAATTGAAAAAGCCAATCTGATTCAAGATAAAGAGCATCTAAAAAAACAGATTGCAAAACTTAAAAAAATCAATGAAGAGTTGAAAAATAAAATAGCAACCCTGGAAGAAATATATTAAGACAATTTCCAGGCAAATATCTCATACTAAACCAACCTATAATCAAAAGAATTTTCGGGCTAAGACTCTTAAATAGTTAACAGTTATTAGTTAACAGTTAAATTAGGATTTGGGATTTGGGATTTGGGGATTAGGATTTAGAAAAATAATACAAAACCAACCCTGAAGCAAGAGATTTTTCAGGCTAATGCCCTCAAAATGACAGCTTTTATGGTAAACAGGTTGCTGTTGGATTTTACATTTGGTTTTGTATTATATAGACAATTGAAATGCACTTAAATATTTGTTGATTTTCTTTATCATTTTAGCTTTTCTTCTACTGTTAAAATTAAATCTTACAGCTTCAAGATCAAGAATGTAAAGCTCCAATGTGTTTCTGTTTAAAATCAGGTTTCTTATATTAAAATCAGAGTGATAAATATTTAACTCTTCAAATTTCTGAATCATTTCCCTTAATTGAGATAATATTTTCTCTTTAATATTTTCAGAAGGATTTTTTGTGAGAAATTCCCACAGATCAATACTATTATTTATTGCAACTGTTGAAAAATATTCATTATTATTAAAAGAATAGAAAAATATTGGCTCTGGAGTTTTAATACTATTTTTTAAAAAAAATTTAGCAATGTTATAATTTTTTGTGCCAAAGCCTTTAATTTTTTTTATGAATATATTAGGGTAATTAAAATTTTTAACAAAAATCTCATATCCATTAAACTTAGTATGCCATATTTTTCTTCTCTCTTTTTCTCTATAGTAGTCAGGTGGCACAGAATTAAGGTGATTTATTAAATTTTTAACATTTTCATATTTAAACGAGTTTTTAAATTTGTCATTAATTATTAGGTTCATTACACTTTACCAAAATTTTAAGCTTTGATTCTGCTAATTTATTGCAGAACTTTAATTTATCCTCCACTTTCTTAAAATCACTTTTGTACGACACCATGTAAAAATTTTTAAATTTTTCCAAATCATTAATATTGTCAACTTTTAAATAATTCTGCTTATAAAAAGCTATTCCTGTAATATCCCTTCTGTAGCTTATTATGGGAATCTTTTTCTCTAATGTTACTTTTTGCAAAAATTTTTCACTTTTATTTTCAGATAAAAAATTCGAACCTAATAAAAAAACGGTTAATAGCAAAAGCATCTGAAAATATGCAAATTTATTTAAAAAATTATTTTCATATTTTAGTAATACAATGTACACCACTACAAAAAATAATAAAATCAAAAGCACACTATAATCTGGTATTAAATATTTTTTTATTAATAAAAAGGAAACAAGTAAAAGAAATAAAGCACCATAAATTATTATAAAAAAATTTGATTTTATTTTAAAATCAACATCTCTGATTAAATTAACAGTTAGATATGCAAAAGGAAAGGTTATTGGCAAAATATATGACAAAAGCTTTGACCTTGAAAGTGAAAAAAATATAAACACTGTAAAAAAATATATAATATTCAACCTATTGAAACTGTTTTGCCCCCATAGATTTTTTAAATTAAAAATTTTATAAATAAAAAATATTGACCATGGAAAAAAGAGCAATGGGAAAAATTTTAAATAAAAATATATTGGCTCTGGATGCCTGTAACCTTTAAAAAATCTTCCAACAGTCTCTGTTGTTATAAGATGTATAATATTTAGAGAATGGTTTACCTTTAATGACACAAGCAAAAGATATAAAAAAGGTGTTAAAGATAGAAAAAGTACAATTAACCAGAATCTCAGATTATAAAGCTTTTTTATACTCTTTTCAAAAAAAAGAAAGAGTAAAATAATCAGAATAATTAAATATGCAACTGGGCCTTTAGTTAAATTTGTGAAAAAATATGAAATATAAAACAGATTCAGAAAAATAGCTCTTTCTTTTTCAATGTAAAGATAGAAAAAGTAAATTGAAAAAATAAAAAAACCTGATAAAATTATATCAGTATTGCAATATTTTCCAAGGTAAAAAAATAGTGGTGTTGAAGCAAGAATTAAAGCAAAAGTAACTCTTTCTTCATACGATAAATGGGATTTAAAAAGCAGAACACCAAAAAAAATTATAAAAAAAGCAAATAGAATATGTGGCAATCTTGAAAAATACTCATTAATTTTAAACATTTTATATGACGCAGCTATTAGCCAGTATGTAAGAGGTGGCTTGTTAATTCTTAAATTACCATTAAAGTAGGGGATAATGTATTGATTTTCCAAAACCATATTTTTAGCTGTAGCAGCATAACGTGGCTCATCTGGGTCTATTAATCCATAAAAAGCAGCACTTATATTGTAAGTTATGAATATCAAAAATAAAACAACTATTAGCTTTCTCATTGGTTTAAAAAATTTTCCAATATTTTAAGGCCAAATTTTGTAAGAATTGACTCAGGATGAAATTGAATCCCCCAGATCATATAATCTTTATGTTTAACACCCATAATTTCTCCATCATCTGACTCTGCTATAATTTTTAAAGAATCTGAAACTGTTGCTTTATCAATTACAAGGGAATGGTACCTTGTGGCAGTAAATGGTGAAGGAATATTTTCAAATAGAGAATCTTTATTATGAATAATCTTTGAAGTTTTTCCATGCATAACTTTTTTTGCTCTAACAATTTTAGAGCCAAAAACTTGTCCAATACATTGATGGCCAAGGCAAACTCCAAGAATTGGCATCTTACCTTTTAATTTTTCAATTATGTTAAGTGACACTCCTGCATTGTCAGGGTTACCTGGACCAGGGGAAATTACAACTTTATCATACTTTGAAAAATCAGCTCTCTGAATATCAATCTCATTATTTCTAAAAACATCAACATCAGCACCAAGAATACCAAAATATTGATAAAGATTGTATGTAAAAGAATCGTAATTATCTATCATTAAAATCTTAATTTTTCTCATTTCCAATCTAAAATTTTACAGTTGGCAATGGAATTTGTGGCTCTCCAAGAGTAAATGTGCCTTTCTGAATCCAAGATTTTAATGTTTCTGCAATCTCTTTTGCTTTGGTGTAACTTGATAATGGTGAAGTAGGTATTTCCCTGCCATTAAATTGAACAAAGCCTGATTTAAGCTCACCATATGAAACATATTTTAAAACTTTATCCTCTTTGTTAGGATAATCCTTACCATAATCTATTATGGGAGCATAAATTTCATCATCTTTAACAGCTGTAAATTTGGCTATCTGCTCATTTAACACAGGTATTGGAATACCAATTCCAACAGCCATGCTACAACCATAACCAAGAATACTCACCCCTTTTATCCACCTTGAATCCATCTGCTTCATATCACCTGTAACAGCAATTGTACCTGCTCCACCTTTAACAACTCCATTTTCACTTCTTGGTGTATCTGGAGCATGCTGTGTTCCCCACCATGTAACAACTCCCTGTGCACCTGCTAAAAATATTTTTGTGCCTGTACCTATTGTTAAATAATATGGGTCATTTAATAGTGGTGATAACTGACCTGCACTGCAATAATTTATATTTCCACCATTGGGCTTTAAAACACCCATGTATGTATAAATTGTCTTATTAGTCAAATTTATTGCTACATTGTAATTCTGGTAGCAATTTCTTGGATTGTATAAAAATGCATTTCTCAAATCAGAAATTGTAACAGTAGCTTCATAATATTTTCTTGGATAACAATCTGTTCCATATGCTTCTGCTACAAGCTGCACTTCTTTACCTGAAATAAGGTCTTCTATTACATGGCCTCCACCATATTTAAATTCTCCAGGATGATTATGGTTCAATGGGTCATTTTTTGCAACCTGTGTTGCTCCAATATAAAAATCAACAGCAGCAATCCCACCATAGCAGAAAACATCATTGAGCCATACATTTGCTGCTTTTATTTTAGGTTTTGTATGACCAAAATTTATAAAAGCCCCTGAAGAACACATAGGAGCAAAAGTGCCAGTTGTAACAACATCAACTTTAGCAGCTGCTTCTTCTGCTCCATTTTCCTCAACAATATCAATCATCTCCTCTGCTGTTACAACAAAAGCTTCACCTTTTCTTATTTTTTCATTAATCTCTGCAATAGTTTTATTGATTTTCATAAAAAGCTCCTAAGTATTAATTAATTGGTAAATTTCATATAATTTTTTAATTATTTCATCAACTTTATCAAGACTAACTGAATTAGCACCATCACAGAGAGCACTATCTGGCTCTGGATGTACCTCCATAAAAACTCCATTTATACCAGTAGCAACAGCTGCTTTTGCTAAAGGAAAAACAAATTCTCTATTCCCAGACGAGCAGTAGCCTTGACCACCTGGAAGCTGAACTGAGTGTGTTGCGTCAAAAACCACAATATCTACAAAATTTTTCATTATAGGTATGTTTCTAAAATCAACAACAAGATTGTTGTAACCAAATGAATTGCCACGTTCAGTTAAAATAATTTTTTTATTGTTAGTTGAAGAAACTTTTTTAACAATATTTTCAGTATCATAACCTGATAAAAATTGACCCTTTTTCACGTTAATAATTTTATCTGTTGCACCTGCTGAAATTAGAAGATCTGTTTGCCTACATAAAAAAGCAGGAATCTGAATAATATCAACTATTTCCTTAACTTCATTTACCTGCCATGTTTCATGAATATCTGTTGTAATCGGTAAGTTGAATTTGCTTTTGACTTTATTTAATGTTTCAAGGCCATTTAAAATCCCCGGTCCTCTATATGAGTTTATTGAGCTTCTATTGGCTTTATCAAATGAAGACTTAAAAATATATGTAATTCCAAGATTATTACAAATATTATTAATTTTATCAGCAACACTAAAGCATATTTCTTCATTTTCTATAACGCAGGGACCTGCTATTATAAAAAAATTCTCTTTTAATCTCCTGTATAACTCCATTATTTATACTCTATTGCAGCTTCAATAAATGCTTTAAAAAGTGGATGTGGCTTTACAGGTTTTGATTTGAATTCAGGATGAAACTGACATCCAACAAACCATGGATGATCTGCAATCTCAATTACTTCCACAAGATCTTCATCAGGTGAATGCCCCACAATTTTCAACCCTTTTTCTGTTAAAATATCTTTAAAATCATTGTTAAATTCATATCTATGCCTGTGTCGTTCAAATATTTTCTCCTGTTTGTATGCTCTGTAAGAGAAGGAATCTTTCTCTAAAATACAGGGATAGGCTCCCAACCGCATTGTGCCACCAAGTGCTGTAGATTCATCTCTCTGTTGTAACTTCCTGTTCTGGTCAATCCACTGCTCAAGTAAAAAAATAACAGGATATTTGGTTCTTTTGTTAAATTCTGTGCTGTTTGCATCAGACAGCCCTGCAACATTTCTTGCAAATTCAATAACACTAAGTTGCATTCCAAGACATATTCCAAGAAATGGAATTTGATTCTCCCTTGCATATTTAATTGCCTCTATTTTACCATTAATTCCTCTTTCACCAAAACCACCGGGCACAAGAATAGCATCAACATCGTCAAAGTGCTCCTTACAATTATCTGCTGTAATTTTCTCAGAGTCAATATATTTGATATTAACTTTGCAATTATTTGCAAGACCACCATGCACAAGAGCTTCATGTAAACTTTTGTAAGATTCTTTTAACTCAACATATTTGCCTGTAAGTCCAATTGTAACATGACATTCTGGATTTTTTATAAGATAAACTATTTTCTCCCATTTTTCTAACTTTGGTGCACCAGTCCAGATATTCAATTTTTCAATAACTTTATCATCAAGCCCCTCTTTATGCAAATTAAGAGGCACTTCATAAATACTATCAACATCAATTGCAGTAATAACAGAGTTTTTCTCCACATTACAGAAAAGGGAAATTTTTCTCTTAATTTCATCATTTAAAGGCATCTCTGTTCTACAAATTATAATATCAGGTTGAATACCTATTGCCCTGAGCTCTTTAACACTATGCTGAGTTGGCTTTGTTTTTAATTCTCCTGCTGCTTTTAAGTATGGCACAAGTGTAAGATGCACATAGATAACATTATCCTTGCCAAGATCACCTCTAAGCTGCCTGATCGCCTCTAAAAATGGCAACCCTTCAATATCTCCTACTGTACCACCTATTTCAACAATTCCAACATCTATATTTTGCAAACTATCAAGTATAGCTGACTTTATCTCGTTTGTAATATGTGGAATAACCTGCACTGTTCCACCAAGATACTCACCTTTTCTCTCCTTGTTAAGAACAGATTCATAAATTTTTCCAGTAGTATAGTTACTCTTTTTTGAAACAACAGCATTGGTGAATCTTTCGTAATGTCCAAGGTCAAGGTCTGTTTCAGCACCATCGTCTGTAACATAAACTTCACCATGTTGGTAAGGATTCATTGTGCCAGGATCAACATTAATGTATGGATCAAGTTTGGTCATACCCACTCTAAGTCCCCGGGCTTCAAGCAATGCACCAAGTGATGCAGCTGCAAGCCCTTTGCCAAGAGATGAAACTACTCCACCTGTAAAAAATATTAATTTAATTGGTTTCAAAAAAACCTCCTTAATAACCTTGAAATGAATCAAGAAGAAATAGCAAAAGAGTAATTAAAAATCAAGGTAATAATTGTAAAAGCAATAATAGCTTTTTATGTTAACAACTCAATTTATATTCATAATTAAAAATAAATTATTTATTAATTTGTAACTGTTTTATTTCTTCCACTTTCTTTAGCCTTGTAGAGCAATGAATCTGCAAGGGATATTAATTGGTCAAATGTTTTTAAATTATCTGCCAATTCAGAATCAAATGAAACTAAGCCAATAGAAATAGATAATTTTAAATCATCATAACCTATAATTTTTATTTCTGTAACATTTTTTCTTAATTTTTCTGCAACTATAAGAGCATCTTTCTTTTCTGTATATGGTAAAATTACAAGAAATTCCTCTCCACCTATTCTGCCTATTTTATCTTCAAGCCTTAAATTGTCTTTGATTTTCCTGGAAAATTCCTGTAACACCAAATCTCCAACTGAATGGCCATAAATATCATTAACTTTTTTAAAATGATCAATATCAAGATAAAGTATTGAAAATGGGATATTTTTTCTCTTAGCAAGAGAAAATTGCTCTTCGCCAATTTTTAAAATAGTAAATCTATTGTAAACACCTGTTAATAGGTCAAAAGTTGTTAATTTTTCAAGCTGCTCTTTCTGCTTTATAAATTCATTTATTAAGCTGTACTGTTTAAGCCATGTTTCAACAATAAATGTAAGCTCTTCAACATCAAATGGCTCAAGAATATAATCACTAATGTATCCTTTCAAGGTTTTAAACAATTTATCTTTAAGATTAAAATCTTCCACTGGAAGATAGGCAATCACAGGGAATCCTGCAGGAAGCACTTTCTTTATGTTATTAACAAAATTATCAATATCATTTTCTATACTTTTTAAATCAACAATAGCAAGATTAAATTCATTGTCCTCAAGCAATGTAATAAACTTATCCTTTTTATCTGAAGAAAATACCCTATATCCACAATTTTTTAAAATTGAAGATATTGCCTTACTTTTAGATATTGTTGGTGTAAGCAGTAAAATTTTACTTGATGACTCATCAGCTTGAAATTCAGTGTATTTTTTTATTGTAGCCTGAAAATCCTCCTTTTTAAAAGGCTTTGGAATAAAATCATTTATTCCAACATTAAAAGCCTCTTTTCGCAACTTCATATTGTCAAAAAGGCTTGTGAACATGATAATTGGTATATCATGTAACATATCAAGATTCCGAATATTTTTTGCAAGCTCAATACCATTCATCTCTGGCATCTCTTGGTCAATTATAAATAAAAAAGGCGTGTTTTCAGGTGATTTGATTATTTCAAGTGCCTGCTTCCCATTTTCAGCTTCAATTATCTCAAATCCGAGAATTGTCAATTCCTGTTTTAAAATATTTCTTGTTACAGCAGAATCGTCAACTATCATTATTTTATTTAAAAATTTTTTATTATAAATTTTATCAGTTAACACAAAATTTACTGACTCTCGCAATTCATAAACATGAAACGGTCTACGTAAAATTAGATTAATATTAAAATCTTTCCTTTTCTTAAATGAATCAGATGTTAATAGAATTATAGGTGGATAAACTGAAATTTCTTCTATTATTTCTTCAAAAGACCTGTTTTTAAAAGTCCTATCAATAATTAATAGATTAAGATTTTCATTTGATAAATGGTCTATTAATTCATCTGGCTCATCAAAAAAAATTATCTCAGCATAACCCATTAACATTTCATGAATAACTCTGGCTACTGATTTTAATGATACAGCAACACCTATTTTTAACATAGCTCACCTCTTAAATTTTTAAAATAAATCGTAATATTTAAATTTCATTGTAAAGTTAGCCTTTCCCTTTGAGAGAGACCTCAATGTAGTAGTGTATCCAAAAAGTGATGAAAGATAAGCATAGCATGTTATAACAGACTTATTATTTGCACTTTCCACATTTAAAATTCTTGCTTTTTTAGAATTTAAATCTCCTATTATATCACCGGTAAATTCCTCAGGAACAGTTACTATCACTTCCATCACAGGCTCAAGCTTAACTGGAGCAGCATCAGTGTAAGCTGCTTTTAATGCATTTATAGTTGCCACTTTAAATGCACCTTTTTCAAATCTCCCGGTTTTATCTAATGCTTTTAAAATTTTAACTTTTGTGTCTATAACAGGTGCACCTGTTAAAAAACCTGAAGTAAAGTATTCATTTAAGCCTTCATAAATATAATCTTTCACTTTTTCAATAATTTCATCTTCTACTAAAAATTCAATAATATTGGAATTATCCTTTCCACTCCTTTTAAGTGGTTCTATTTCAAGAGCAATATATGCGTATAATAAATTTTCCTCTATCTTCACCTCATATTCATATTCAGCTGATGCCTGTGTTGTAACTGTTTCTCTGTACACAACCTGAGGTTTGCCAGTTTTTACTTTGAGATTATACTGCTCTTTTAACCTATTAACAACTATTTCTAAATGTAATTCACCCATACCTGAAATAACAATTTGATTAATCTCTTCATCAAATTTGAACCTAAAAGATGGATCTTCAATTGCAATATAATCAAGAGCTTCCAATAATCGCTGTTGATCCTTTGATGAGTATGGCTCTATTGCAAGTGAAATCACAGGATTGTCAAACTCTATTTTTTCAAGGATAAAATTAAAATTTTTATTTTTAACAAGTGTATCACCAGTAATTCCATCCTTTAGAAGCATACCCACAACATCACCCTTTTCGCATGAGTTAATTTCTTTTCTCTTATCAGCGTGGATTTGATAAATTTTGGAAACTTTGTTTTTATTGTTGGTGGTAAGATTTACCACATTATCACCTGTATCCACTTTCCCTGAATAAACTCTAACATAGGAGATTTTTCTTTTGTCAATTACCTGAATTTTAAAAATATAGCCTAAAAAATCTTCAGGAATTTCTATTTCTGCTCTTTCATTGTTCTTTTTATTATAAACTGGTATTTTCCTTATTTCATCAGGAATGGGCAAAAAATTCACAACACCATCAAGAAGATGTTGAATACCTTTATTTTTCAATGCTGAACCACAAAAAACAGGTGCTACTTTTAAAGTAGCTGTTGCTTTTTTGCATGCATTTAAAATATCTTTTCTACTAATTTCTGAATCTTCTAAAAATTTCTCAAGCAAGTCATTGTCATAATCGCTTAATATCTCTATTATCTCATTTTTCTTATTATTAACAAAATCTTTATCTTTTAACTCTTCTATTATTAAATCTTTTCCATCATCAGAAAAATAAACTTCCCTCTCCTCTAACACATCAATAATACCATTAAAATTTTTCTCTTTTCCTATAGGATACACAAGTGGAAGAGGAGTAATATTGAGCTTTTCCCTGATTTCATCAAGAACTCTATTAAAATCTGCACCTATTCTGTCAAGTTTATTTATAAAAATTATCCTTGGAATTTTAAATTTGTTAATCTGCTCCCATACTGTTTCTGTTTGAGTCTCCACTCCGCCAACACCGCAGAGCACAATAATAGCACCATCCATCACTCTCATACATCTTTCAACTTCAACAGTAAAATCAACGTGACCTGGAGTATCAACAATATTTATCTGGTGATTTTTCCAGAAAACAGAAGTTACAGCAGATGTAATAGTAATACCTCGCTCTTTTTCCTCAGCAAGATAATCCATCACTGCCGCACCATTATGAACCTCACCTATTTTATAGGTGGTACCTGTAAAGTAAAGAATTCTCTCAGTAAGAGTGGTTTTACCTGCATCAATATGAGCAGCTATTCCTATGTTGTTAATTAATCTATCCCTTTTCATAGCATAAACTTAAACAACATCAAACATTACCATTGTAATGTCATCATAAAAAATATTATCACTGAAACTTAAAACATTTTCTATTATTTTCTCTTTGGCTTCACCAATTTCAAGCTCTATTGTTTCCATAATAATATTTAAAAATCTTTCTTCTCCATAAAGATTTCTTTCATTATCTTTATTCTCAATAATACCATCAGTATATAGAATAACTCTATCACCTTTTTCAAAATTAGTTGATGTATTGGAGTATGTGCCTGTGGCAAATGGTAAAATCCCAACTGGTAAACCTTTTTTCCCTGATAAAGTTACTATTTTTTTTGAAAATTTATTAATAACAATAGGTTCTGGATGTGCTGCATTAGCATAAATAAAAGAAAGACTATCTAAATTTATTATACCATAAAAAATTGTTGCAAATTTATCAATATTTAACATTTCAAGAATTAAATCATTTAATTTATTCAAAACCTCAGATGGATTGTTTATTCGATTTAATAATTTTGTAATTAAAATTTTTAACATTGCCATAATAACTGTAGAGCTTGTCCCATGGCCTGAAACATCTACAATTAATACTCCCATATGATTTTCATCTATTTTTATAAAATCAAAATAATCTCCTCCTGATTTTGAGTACGTGTTGTAATAAGATTCAAAAATCAGATTTTCAAGGTGAGGATTCTCAGATGGTAGTAGATTTTTCTGTATTGAACCAACAATTTCAAGCTCTCTCTCAATTTTTGAAAGAGCTTCACTTAAATCATCCTGTAGTTGCTTTATTGAAAGGTGTGTTTTTACTCTTGCTATAACTTCTTTATTATTAAACGGTTTTGTAATATAATCATCAGCACCAACATCAAAACATTTTACCTTTGCATTCACATCATTAACTGAGGTAATTAGAATAAATTTAATATGGCTGGTTTTTTCATTTTCTTTTATTTCTTTGCAAAATTCAAAGCCATTCATTTTTGGCATCATAAAATCTGACAAAATCATATGTGGTTTAAATGATGGAATATCTTTAATAGCTGATTCAGCATCAAAGTATCCTCTAACATGATAACCAGCTTTTCTTAAAGTAGATGATAGAACTGCTGTAATAAATCTTGAATCATCAACTACCATTAATCTGTACTTTTCCATATTACACTTTCCTGTTCTGATAAATTCAAACTAATATAAAACTTTGTACAAAACTTTTAACTGCATGCTAAATTTTAATAATGTTAACTCAGCACAGAGTAAAAGGTAAGAAACCATTATTTATAAAATTTTACTATTCTTTATTGTGCAAAGCTTTTTCTATTTTTATACCTAAATTTTAAATTTTTGTCTATACTTTATATTGTAATCTTAAATAAAAGTTGGTAAAATGAGGTTATGAATATTTTACTTATTAATCCACCAATATACGATTTTGCTGCGTACTCTCTATGGGCACGGCCTGTTGGACTTTTGAAAATAGCATCGCTTTTTCATTATAACTCTGTTAATTTTGAATATTTTGACTTTCTTGATATTTCAAAAATGGATAAAAGTGAAATTAAAAAATTTAAAATTAAAATAAAAGATAGTGGTAGGCATAGTTATCCAAAAGAGGAAATAAAAAAGCCTGATATATTTAAAACAATTAACAGGAAATTTTACAGATTTGGTTTACAAAAGGAAAAATTCTTAAAGTTTATTGAAAATATAAATCCACCAGATTATGTTATTATTACTTCTATAATGACATATTGGTACCTTGGAGTTGAAGAAGTTATTAATTTGGTTAGAAAATTTTTTCCATTAGCCAAGATTATTTTAGGCGGCATTTATGTAAATCTTTGCAAAGAACATGCAAAAAAATTTAAAATTAATCATTTAGTCAGTAGTATAGATGAAATAGTTAAAATATTAAATTTATCCAATATAAAAAAGAAATTTTTTCCTCTTCCTTTACATCTCTATAAAGAAAATTATTTTGCACCTATATACACCTCTTTTGGATGTCCTTATTCATGTGTGTATTGTGCAAATAAATTTTTAAATAACTCATTTTACCAGCGTGATGCTGATGAAGTTTTAAATGAAATAATTTACTATTATGATAATTATAAGATTAAAAATTTTGCTTTCTATGATGATGCACTATTAATTAATAAAAAACAGCACTTTATACCTCTTTTCCAGAAATTAATAAAATTAAAAAAAGATTTTAAATTTTATTGTCCCAATGGTCTGCATATTTCAGAGATTGACTATGAAGTTGCAACTCTTATGTATGAAGCTAACTTTCAAGATATCAGATTATCACTTGAAACAGCAAATGAAATTTTACAAAAGAAAATAGGTTACAAAACTAACAATAAAAGTTTTGCAAAAGCAGTGGAATATTTAGAAAAGGCATCTTTTTCAAAGAACAATTTGTCTGTTTATCTACTTGTAGGATTACCTCATCAAAAAGTAGAGGATATTTATTCATCTGTTGAATTTGCTAAAAAATTCAATGTAAAAGTGAAACTTGCTGAATATTCGCCAATTCCACATACAAAATTATGGGAAGAAGCAAAAGCTGTTGCACAATACAATATTGAAAAGGAGCCACTTTTTCATAATAATAAAATTTTACCTGTTGCAACCAAAGAGCTTACTATAGATGAATTAAATAAAATTAAAAGTTTTGCACATAATTGATTCAAGATTAATCATTGATAATTTTATATCTATATTCAGAAATATTCCTGATTTTGTATCAAAATTTATCCTTAATAGAATGGTTGTTATACAAATTCACGGTTCAACGTTTATAGTCCAACGTTGAAAGATACTTTAATAACAACAATTTAAGAATATTACAAATGTCATTTCAAGTAGAAAATTGTAAAGTAAATTAGATAATTTCAAATTATTTTATTAAAATCTTTATTAATTTCTTCAATTATTTTAAAAAAAGAATCACAACCTTCTATCTCTCTTTTTTTCTTAATTTTCATTATAGATAACAGTGCAGAAATAAAACCTAAAAAGTATGAAAAATCAAATTTTATAGAATAAAAAATTAATCTATAAAGTATAAATGGAACATGAATAAAAAAAAGGTATTTTATAGGCAAGTTTGACCATAAAAATATGAACCGGTTTCGTCGCATAATTCTTTTTATATATTGTTTGGAAAAAAACTTTGAAATTGTTGATTTGTGATTATGTATTACCTCTACTTCTGTAAAAAAGTATGAAATCCAGCCTCTCTTCCATGCTTTTACACAAAGGTCAGTATCTTCAAAGTAAAATGGCTCATAAATTGGGTCAAACCCCTCTATTGAAAAATATTTTTCTCTGCTAATAGCCACAGAGCCACCTTCACAAAAAAATGTCTTCAGTAATTTTTCTTTTTTAAAGTTTAAATGTTTCCATTTGCAATATTTTAACTCACCTTTTTTTAAGAAAGGTACTTTGTATGAACCACTTAAAACACCTTTGTTAATATCTGTAATAATAGGAGATACTGCAAATACTTTATCATTTTCAAAAGGTTCTAATATTTTATAAATAAAATTTTCTGGAACTATAACATCGCTATTTAAAAGAATAATAGATTCTGAATTTGCTTTTTCAATCCCTATATGAACAGATTTTGCAAAACCTAAATTTTTATCATTTATAATTAGTTTTATAAAATCATATTGCCTTTGAAACCTCTTTACAACATCAATACTGTTATCTTTTGAAAAATCATCAACAACAATTATATAAGCATCTATACCTTTTGATTTGGAATAGATTACTGCTTTAACCACAAATGGAAGATTCTCTTTTAGAAGCTCTGCTCCATTGAAATTTGGTATTATAACTGTAACTTTTTTCATCTCTTTTGAGCAAGAATATAATATTGATAGGTAAAAAAATTTTCCAATCTATTAAAAAATAGGAAATTCATAATCTTATACTGGATTTTCCATTTTATTTTTCTATCTATTTTAATTATTTTAAATCCTGCATTTTTAAACATCTCTTTTATTGTACTTAAAGTAAAAAATCGCAAGTGATCAATATCTAAAATCCCATATTCCTCATAATGAAATTTATCTTTTAAAATTTTTCTAACAATTTTATAGTATTGTAAATTAGGAATACTTGCTATTACAAATCCATTCTCATTTAAAAATCTTTTTATCTCTATTAATAGTGACCAAGGATCTTTAAGATGCTCTAAAATATCCCCAAAAATAATACAATCAAAAGAGCAGTTTTTTAATGGAAGTTTTTCAACATTTCCAACAATAACAGATGAAATATTTTCTTTGGCAAATTTAGCAATTTCAGGAACTATCTCTATTCCAGTTACATTAAAATTTTTACCTTTATAGGTAATAGCTGAGCCGCATCCAACATCAAGAATAGTTTTAACTTCAACTGGAATAAGTTGCAAAATATCATTTCTCTTCTCAAAATAATATTTTTCAATACTTTTATTTTTCATTGAACCTTAATTGAGAATAAATTAGCCCCATTATAAACCAGAAAAACATTTTCACTTCAGAATCACCAAAATTATTCTCTGTAAAACCTTCCATTAGATATAATGTTAGGAAGAAAATACCCAATATTCCATAAAAATTATTGCTATTTTTAAAAAGTTTTAAATAAAGCTGAATAAAAATCAAAATCAGGGCAATTAAAGCTGGTATTCCATGTAAAACAGCAACTGTTAGATATGCATTATGAGGATGTGATTTCCATTTTAAATTAAACCCCACAACTTTAACAATCTCTTTTTTAAATCCACCGCCAATACCTATAACAGGGTGTTTCTTAATAATTTTCAATGTATTTTTCCATAGAACAACTCTGTTACCAGTGGATGTATTTGGATTGTTAATCCCTTTGTATATATCAGCAAATCTTTTTTGAATTGGAGTTACAAATATAATTGAAGCAATTAAACATAAAGAAATAGCTATGTTTATAAATAATCCTTTTTTCTTTAAAAATATAAAGTTTATAAAAACAAAGAGGATAAAAAAGTAAAGTATTGGCCCTTTGGATTCTGATAAAAGTAACCCTAATGAAATAATTAAAGTAGTAACAACAAAAAATTTATCTCTAAATTTACTTTTTAAGAGGAAAATATATGATAAAATAAGAGCAAGCGCCCAATTATTAGCAGATGTAAGAGCATGAGAATAAAAGCCTTTTGCTCTTTCTGATAAAAAGATAAATTCATACACTCCATACAAGGAAGAAAAAGATGCTCCAATTAATGAGCAGATTATCACTTTTTGAGCAACTTTTTCAGTTGTTATAAAAAAATAGGTTATAAAAAACGGTAGGTATAACCACCAATGAAATAACTTTTTAGGGAAATGTTTTACCTGAGGATAATTTAAAATAATTGATACTTCAACAATAATGAAGAAAATTATAAAAAATTGCCAGTGTGGAAAACTTTTTAATGGAATTTTTTCATTGTAAATTTTTTTCAGAAAAAAAACAATTAGGATTCCATACAAAATTTGTGTTGCAGCTATTGAAACAAAACTTGCAATACCAGTAATCTGTAAAATATTTTCTATAATTTTATCACCTTATAAAATTTTTCTGAAAATTATTATATAAAAACAAATTTAAAATCAAATAGTAAATTTTAAAGTATTAAACCTAAAGTCCTGTGTTTCAATATACTTCTACATTTAAATAATCTTTTGGTACTTGCAACTATTTAGTAATAAACTTAAAGCTACAAACTTTGTAGTTACAAACTTCTATTACATGGCTATTTTATTGTCAACAGGTTTTTCCAGCTAATATAATCTGAATCCCCTTTTACTCATAACTTCACAATAATATTTTATACTTCTATCATAAGTTTTTTCAGCTTCTAAAGGAAACAGACAACCTGGCAACTGGTTCATTTCTCTATGATATGCAATACAGTCACAACATTTTCCCTTTTTTGAACAACCTGAATAGGTGCAACCACAATTTTTTAAAATTTCCTCTCTTTTACATTTTTCCATCTATTCCCCCTGCTCATAGTTGTTTTTTGATAGTTGTTAGTAATAGATTTAAAGTTGTATTAAAATTTAGCTATTTTTTACCGTGCAAAGCTTTCATTATATTTTCCAAACCCCTTACTCCATTTACCATCCTCAAAATCATTCAAGAGCTATCTCAATATTGGAAATCTTTTTAGGTAACTCTGTTGTAATTTCATCTACATTTTTTAATTTAAAATTTGGACAATTAATATAAACTTCCCCTTCTTCTTGAAACCTTAAAATTACTTTTAACTCATGGTGGGCATTGCCATTTTTAACTCTATATTTTGAAAGCAATTTATAAAATTTCGCAACATCATCTTTAGAAGGAAAAGTATTAAATTTAACTTTTAATTTATTTGTAAATTTTTCAGCTGCTTCACCTAAAGGCACAATTTCATTTGCTATTATTTTTGCACCAGATTCATTTAAATCAAGAGTCCCTCTAATAAATATCAAGCTATCTTCCTTAATAATATCACTATTTTCTCTATATATATTTGGAAAAACAACTACTTCTATTTTCCCTGTTAAATCCTCCAATATTATACTTGCCATTTTTTCAGCTTTTCTTTTAGTTTTAAGAGTTTTTACCTCAGCAATAATTCCACCTAATTTAATATTTTCTCTTTTATATTCACCTGATAGAATATCATCAATAAAGGCACTGTTATAATTATCAAGAATATCTTTATATTTATTTAACGGATGACTGGAAATATAAAAGCCAAGTAGCTCCCTCTCTTGTTGTAGTTTAATTGATTCTTCCCATTCTTCTATCTCCTCTATTTTAATGCTCTCCTCAAACGAAGTTTTTTCAAAAAATTTACCAAAAATACCATTTTTATTCTCTTCCTGCTCTTTTTTTGCAAGATTCACCTGAGATAAAATCTGCTCAAGGTTGTGCAACTTGGTAGCTCTATTTAATGGGAGACTATCCATTGCTCCTGATTTTATAAGGCTTTCAATTACTTTTTTATTCACTTTAGTAAGATCAACTTTGTAGCAGAAATCATAGAGTGATTTATATTTCTCTTTTTTCCTATTTTCTATTATTGAAATAATAGCTTTCTCTCCAACATGCTTAATTGCACCAAGTCCAAATCTTATTTTATCTTTTGCAACTGTAAAGTCAAATTCACTTTCATTAATATCTGGTGGCAAAATCTGTATTCCCATAATTTTGCACTCATTAATATCTTTAATCACTTTATCAGAGTTTTCTTTATCCTCTGTTAAAAGAGCAGTCATAAACTCTATTGGATAATGGGTCTTTAAATATGCAGTCTGATAAGCTATATATGCATATGCTGCTGAATGGGATTTATTAAAGCCATATTCTGCAAATTTAGCCATTTTTTCAAAAATATCTTCTGCAATTTTTTCAGGAATTTGATTTTCCTTACAACCATTTAAAAATCTACCCTTTTGCTTCTGCATCTCTTCTGGAATCTTTTTCCCCATAGCTCTTCTAAGCTTATCAGCTTCACCAAGTGAATAACCAGCAAGAACTTGAGCTATCTGCATTACCTGTTCTTGATACAATATAATTCCATAAGTATCCTTTAGAATAGGCTCAAGCTCAGGCAAAGGATAATGCGCTTCTTTTTTGCCATGTTTTATATCTATAAAATCATCTACCATACCACTGCCAAGTGGTCCTGGCCTATAAAGGGCAACTACAGCAATGAGATCTTCAAATCTATCTGGTTTTAACTTTTTAAGCAACTCCCTCATTCCCCTGCTTTCAAGTTGAAACACGCCTATTGTGTATCCTGCTGAAATGAGATCATAAGTTGCTTTATCATCAAATGGAATTTCCTTTATATTGAAATTTTTATCTTTATATTTTTTTACAAGTTTTATTGCATTATCAATAATTGTAAGGTTTCTTAACCCAAGAAAATCAAATTTTATTAATCCAACAGATTCTATATGCTTCATATTGTATTGAGTAACAACATCACCATCTTTTGTCATTGCAAGTGGAACAGTCTCCATTAAAGGTTTATTGGAAATAACTATACCAGCTGCATGAATTGATGAATGCCTTGAAAGGCCTTCAAGATCTTTTGAAATTTCTATTAACTTAGCAACTTTTTCATCTTTTTCTATTAACTCTTTTAAAGCTGTTTCTTCTTCTATTGCTTTATCAAGAGTTATATTTAAGTTGTTTGGAATCATTTTAGCAATTTTATCAACATCTTTGTATGGCATTTCAAGAACCCTGCCCACATCTCTTATAACTGCTTTTGCTTTCATCTTTCCAAATGTAACAATTTGAGATACCTTGTCAGCACCATACTTATTTACAACATATTTAATAACTTTTTCTCTATTTCTATTGCAAAAATCTATATCAATGTCAGGCATAGATATCCTTTGAGGATTTAAAAATCTTTCAAAGAGCAAATTATATGGTATTGGGTCAATATCTGTAATTTTCAAACAGTAGGCAACAAGCGCTCCAGCAGCAGAGCCTCTACCAGGTCCAACAGGGATATTGTTGTTTTTAGCATAATTAATAAAATCTTCAACAATAAGAAAATAACCAGAAAAGCCCATTTTTTTAATTGTGCTTATCTCCCTTTCAAGTCTCTCAAGGTACTTGTTCTTAATTTCATCTGTAAATTCTTTATAGTGAGATTTAATCTCATCAAGTCTATTTTTAAAACCTTCTTTAACTTTTCTTTCAAATTTATCCTCAACTGTTTCCCCTTTTTCAAGTGGAATTTCAGGGAATTCATACTTTCCAAATTGTAAAATAAGATTGCATTTATTAGCAATTTCAACTGTATTTGAAATTGCTTCTGGTAAATTTTCAAAAGCAGCAACCATCTCCTCTGGTGATTTAAAATAAAAGTCATCAGATGAAAATTTCATTCTTCCCTGTTCATTAATTGTTCTGCCTGTTTGAATACAGAGCAAAACATCGTGGCTTTCTGCCATATCTCTTGTAAGGTAATGGCAATCATTTGTTGCAACAACAGGGATTGACAATTTATTGGCAATACTAATCAATCCTTCATTTGCAATTTTCTGCTCTGGAATAGAATTGTCCATAAGCTCAATATAGAAATCTTCTTTAAAAATCTTTAAAAATTTCTCTGCTATTTTAAATGCATGTTTTTCACCTTTATTTAAAAATGTCTCTGCAACCTCACCCTTTAAACAACTTGAAAGACAGATAAGTCCTTCATTATATTTTTCAAGAAGTTCCCAGTCAATTCTTGGTTTATAATAAAAACCTTCTAAATATCCAAGGGAAACAAGAGCCATAAGATTTTTATAGCCAGTTAAATTTTTAGCAAGTAAAATAAGATGATTTAAACCTTTCTCTTCTGAATCTTTTGCCTTCTCCTTTTTCTTTCTTGAGCCTTTTGCAACATAAACCTCACAACCAATAATAGGCTTTATTTCTGATTTTTGAGCTTCTTTGTAAAATTCTATTGCACCATACATATTGCCATGATCTGTAATTGCAACAGCTGGCATGTTATACTCTTTTGCCTTTTTCATCAGCTCTTTTATTTTAATTGCACCATCAAGCAATGAATACTCTGTATGTGTGTGAAGATGAACATATTGCATTTTTTACCCTTTCTTTTTAAAAAACTTCAGCACTGAAAATATATATCTCTGCATCTTTTTCTTTCCAACATCCTGGATAAAGCCCTGCTTTAATGCAGGTCTGATCAAGGAACGTTAACCTATCCCACCCATATTCTGTTGCAACCTGAGGGAGTAATAATCCGCTGTTGTAACCTTTAATAATAAGAATTCCATGTTTCCCTACTTCTATCTCCTCTATATTTTTGATTCTTTTAAGTGGAGTTAAAGCACTTATTTCAATATCTATCTTGTTAAATTCATCTCTGCTTAAAGCAGGAAATCTTGGATCTTCAAAAGCAGCTGATATAGCCATTTTTTTCACTGTGTTATCAAGGCTATCAACTCCCTGAATGTAACCAATGCAACCTCTCAAATTTCCATCTTTGTGTAATGTTACAAAAGCACCCCTTTTCTGTTTTAGATTTTCTGTTCTTTTATAATCAAAATTGAATCTATCATTAAAAAGTTTTGCTCTGATGCTTTCTTTTGCAATCTTTTTTAAAACCTCTTTTTCATACTCAGTAAGGCTCTCATCTTTATTGTTAGCATAAATAACAGCTGAAAGATAACCAACAACATTTGACTTATCTCCTGAAACATCACCAGAATCAGCATACTTTAAAATTTCACATCCATTCCAGTTATTGAGCTTTGCAAGGGTTAAAACTATCATAACAGGCCCGGCACCGCATGCCTCAGTTTTGCCGGATACAATAGCTTTGTAAAACCCTTCAAGATCTAAATCTCTTATATGCTCTATTGCAACATAATCTAATTTTTTAGCTGCTTCCGAGGTGTAAAAATGAGAAAGATCTGTGCTGGCAACATAGAGAACATTTCTATGTTTTAATTTTTCATTGATAATTGATGCTACCTGATAAAGTTGATTAATATCCTGTGTACCAACAAGCACAGGAATTAATTTAAAATCATTAAGAACAACCTGTAAAAAAGGCACCTGTACTTCAAGTGAATGCTCCTGAATATGAGCTTGAGGTAAAAAATTTATAAGTTCAGAACTGCCAATGAGTTCTTCAACTGTTTCAGAATCTATTGGAACAATACCAAGTGGAGTCTCATAACCTTCACCATTAAATATTGAAACACCATCAAATAAACCTCTGTGACAGGGTGCAAAAACAACAACTGTGTCAAATACTCTATTTTGAACCTGTTTATATCCGTATGCTGCCACCTGTCCAGAGTAAAAGTATCCTGCATGTGGTGAAATAATAGCTTTAATATTATCAATATCTCTACTTTGAGCATTTGACAGATATGTTTCTATTTCACCTTTTAATTTAGAGGGATTGGCTGTGTAAAAAGAACCTGCTACTGCGGGCTTTCTAATCATTTTAAGCCTCCATTATAGCTTTTATTCTATTTTAATACAAAGTTAAGTCAGGGATTCAGAATTTAGTTGTTAGTTGTAAGTCAAACTCCATACCATTACCCAATCTATTCTCCATTCTTAAATTATTTCCCAATGCAAAAATTTTTAAAAATATTGTCCAAAATATCTTCTGATGTAACTTCTCCACTTAACTTTCCAAGCTCATTTAAAGCTTCCTGTAATTCAAAATTTATCATATCAATTGTTTGATTATTAAAATCTATTCTATCTAAAATTCTACTAAAATTGCAAATAGTTTCATACTGTCTAATATTGGTGATAAAAGCTTCATTTAAGTTAAATTTTTCGTCTCCCAATAATATAGTTTTTAATTTTTCTTTGAAAAAGTCAAGATTAATTTCTTTTTTCACAGATATTGGCAAATACTCCTCTTTTGCCAAATTTTCATTTATAAGGTCACATTTATTTCCAACTAAAAAAATTTTTTTATTTTGAAACCTATCTAATATTTTTTTGTCAAAATCACTTAATCCTTTAGAAATATCAAAAAGATAGATTAACAGGTCAGCTTCTTCAATTTTAGCAAAAGCTCTTTTCACACCTTCAGCCTCTACTTCATCGTCAGTATCCCTTATACCAGCAGTATCTATTATTTTTACCCTTATTCCTTCAAAATCAAAATCTTCTTCTATTGTATCCCTTGTAGTGCCGGGGATATTGCTAATAATTGCTCTGTTTTCATTTAAAATATAATTTAGCAAAGAAGATTTTCCAACATTTGGCATTCCAGCTATAACAATCTTTACACCTTCAAAAAAACTTTTTACCCTGTTATATGATTCAATAAGCTTTTTTGCTTCATATTGTAAATTCTCTATTTTCTTTTTTATGTTTTCCAATTCAATTTCATCTCTAAATTCTTCAAAATCAATAAAACTCTCTATTTCTGAGATTAAATTAATAACATTATCTTTTAAATCTAAAATTTTTTTCTTTAATTTACCATTGAGATTGGATGAACTGATTTTCAGAGCAGTGCTATTATGAGCATTAATTGTGTTTATAACAGCCTCTACCTGAGTGAGATCAATTCTTCCATTGAGAAATGCTCTCTTAGTAAACTCGCCAGGCTCTGCTAAACGAGCACCATTTTTTATGAGAAGGTTAAGGACTTCTTTAGATGCAGTATAACCACCATGGCAATGAATTTCAACTACATCTTCCTTAGTATATGATTTTGGAGAGAGCATAACTAAAAGAAGTACCTCATCAATGCTCTCTCCACTGAAGTTATCCTTAATAAAACCGTAGTAAACTTTGTGAGTCTCTATATTATTAATTTTAGGAATAAATATCTTTTCTACTATTTTTAGAGCATCTTTTCCACTTATTCGAATAATAGAAATACCACCAATTCCAACAGGTGTAGATATTGCACATATTGTGTCAAAACTTACATTCATTTTAATGGTCTGTTGGAGATATAATTATCCTCTTTTTCTCGCCATTTCCAACACTTTCTGTTCTAATATGCTTATCATGCTTTAAGGTAACGTGAATTATCCTTCTCTCATTTGGATACATTGGCCTTAATTTAATGCTTCTATGCTCATTTTTGGCTCTTGTTGAAATCTCTCTTGCAAACTGTTTGAGTTTTACTATTTTTTTCTTAATATATTCATTAATATCAATTTCAAATTTCAAATTTGATCTAAATTTTGAAGAAATTATTTTGTTTGTAAGGTATTGAATAGAATAAATAAATTCTTCAAAGTTATTTGTTTTTATAAAATCTCCTTGTGTAAAAATTAAAATAAGAACTTTATCCTTATACTGTCTATAATCAACTCTTGGTTCAATATCAAAAAATTTAAGCAGCTCTCTAACAAAATCTTTTGCACTTTCTATTACCTCTTCATCATTATAATGCTTAACTTTCCCTGTTTCTGAAGATGACTCAGATTTTGGCTCAACTATTTCCTCTTCAAACTCTGTTTTTTCCTCTTTTTCATCAAGTTTAATCTCTGGTAATTCTTCATCCAAAATTTTATTAATTTTATCTTTTATATTTTCCTTTTCCTCAACAAAAACTTCAATTCTGGTCTTTTTTGAAAAAACTTTCAAAAATCCCTTGCTCCCCTTTTCAATAACTTCATATTTAATTTTATCTTTTTCAATTCCAAGCTCTTTACATGCATTTTCTAAAGCTTCTTCAAGGTTTTTACCTTCAAAAACAATCTTTTCCATAACCCATCTCCTCTGCTATTTTGATTTCTCCATTTTTTTATTAACCATATATTGTTGAATTATAGATAGAATATTATTTGCAAGCCAGTAAATTACAAGCCCTGATGGAAAATTTAAAAATAAAAATGTTAAAAATATAGGCATAAAGTACATTAATTTTTCCTGCAAAGCATCACCACCTGTAGGTGTCATTTTTTGCTGAACAAACATTGATAGTCCCATTAAAATAGGTGTAATATAGTATGGGTCTTTCACTGACAGGTCAACCAACCAAACTTTATCTGTAAATGGAATATGACTGATAAAAGGAGCATGTCTAAGTTCAATTGAGTTGAGTAGTGCTTTATATAGAGCAAAAAATACAGGTATCTGAATAATCATAGGCAAGCAACCTCCAAAGGGATTGACTTTATATTTTTTATACAACTCCATTATCTCTTGGTTTAATTTCGCTTTATCATTTTTGTATTGCTCTTTTATTCTATTTATATGAGGCTGCAAATCTTTCATTTTCTTCATAGATTCATAACTCTTCTGAGTTAAAGGATAGAAAATTAGTTTTATTAATAGTGTGAGTAGAATTATAGCAACACCATAGTTATGTATATATTTGTAAAAAAAGTTAAGCACTATCATTAAAGGCTTTGCAAGAAAATCAAATATCCCATAATTAATACTTCGTTCCAGCCCAGCATGATAACTTTTTAAAATATCATACTTTTTTGGTCCAAAATAGAGATAGTTTTTATCTGTTACTTTATCATTGATTTTTAAATTAAAATTTTTAATCCCTTCAAGCACAACATTGTTGTCACTAATATATGTTTTAGCAATATCAAAATAATCTTTTTTCTTTAAAATAACAGCAAGAAAGTAAACTTCGCTATATCCAAACCATTGAACATTCTTTGTATATTGACGTATCTTCTCTTTTTCAATTTTTTTAACACTAACCTCTTTAAGCACTCCATCTACAAGGAAACAGCTACCTTCAAACTGATATTTTGCTTTTTTCAACTTTTCTGTTCTAAAATAGAATGTGCTATTTTCAATTTTAAGAGGGGTTTTACTTTTATTGATAAATTCATATTCAAGGTCAATTTGATATTTATCAGGTAAAACTGTGTAAATTTTTTTAAATAAAAATGTGCCAAAATCTTTGTAAAATGTTATTTTATAGGGCTTATTTTCAACATAGACATTATAAGATGATATATCTACATTATAAACTGTATCCCTTGGAATTTTATAATCATTCACTATTATCTCATTCTCTATTGGATAATCTCTAACTTTATCAAATAGAACAACATTTTTTTGCCTTTTATATGTAACAAAATATTTTTTTAAAATACATTTTGTAATTGCACCACCTTTGTTAGAAAAAGTTAGTTTAAATACACTATTTTCTACATTTAAAAATTTTTCATTAGGATTTTTAATAACTTCTTTAATTTTATTGATTTTCTTTTCTGGTTGAATGGTTTTCTTTTTAACAGTAGCAACTTCTTGAGTTTTTTTCTCAGGCTTTACCTGCATTGTAGTGGTATTGTCATTAACACTCTGTGGTTTCATAAATTTTTTCATAAAAATTTCCTGATAAGCCACAAGAATAATAAGAGATATAACTATTGCCAAAATAGTACGTTTTTCCATAAAATTCTCCTTAAATAAATTGTTTTATGCTTTTTTATGCAGGATCATAACCACCAGGATGAAATGGGTGGCATTTACAAATTCTGATTAGAGATTTGAACAAACCTTTAACAATGCCATATTTCTCTATTGCATCAATGGCATATTGGGAACAGGTAGGATAAAATCTGCAATTTCTTCCTAAAAAAGGTGAAATAAAAATTTTATATAATTTAATTGGTAGTATTATTAATTTTTTCATTTTGAAGAAAATTTGTTAATTCCTCTGCAACATCTTGATATTTTTTAAGAAAGCAACTATTTTTAACAACTATCACGTAATCGTATCCCTTTTGAAATAAAGGTTTGTTCAATCTAAAAAATTCTCTAATCAACCTCTTGATTCTGTTTCTTTTAACAGCCTTCCCATACTTCCTGGTAACTGTAATACCCAATCTTGGATATAGAAAATCGTTCCTGCAAATAAAAATAATGAAATTTTGCGTAATAAATCTCTTTCCTGATTTATAGATATTTTTAAAATCAATTTTCTTCCTTACTCTTAAATGCTTTGGAAAAGAAAAGTCTGTTAAACACTTAATCTTTTCCTCCCTTTAGCACGTCTTCTGTTTAAAACATCTCTACCAGATCTTGTTCTCATTCTAATTCTAAAACCATGAGTTCTTTTTCTTCTTGTATTACTTGGTTGATACGTCCTTTTCATTTTCTCATCTCCTTTACGTCAAGTATAAATTTATTTTAACTTTCTCTCAAAAAGCCTATTTAAGCTATTTTGAGAAGAGTATCATTTAACTATAAACATTAAACCAACAACAAACAACCATCATTGAGGGTGCTCTCTAATCATAATTTGTTAGAAAAGTCAAGAAGTATTGGTTTAAATTTTTTTCATAATTTATTCTTAAAATATAGCGAATATTTCTTGAAAAAATTTTCTATTTTGCATAATAAGCAGCTACCATGAAAAACGTTTTTGCAATTCTGGAAAAAATTTTAAAAATAACTAAATCAAAACCTGCAACTTTTATCGCCAACCTCCTTTTCCTCAACAAGTCAAGGATTAAAAAGGATGAAGCAGTTAAATATGTTGTGGAAAATGTAACTAATAATATTTTTAATTCAACACTTAAAAAAGTTTTTCTTGCTGAAGAATGCAAGTTAATGCAGAAGTACTACATAAAAAATCAAATAAAGAAATTATCTTCAAAAAAATATAAAAAAATTGTTGATGAATATAAAAAGCAACTTGAAACTCTTGATAGTCTTGACTCCAGTGAAGAAATTATTAAATACCTTGCAAAATATTATGCAGAAGATATGGCTGCTGATTTTGATCCTGCATTTCTAATGGTTTTTAGAGAGCTTGCAAGGCTGCTTTTTCCAAAGATGTTCTACTCTGTGAAAGTGACATCAAAAAGTAGAAGAGCTATAGAGCAGATTAAGAAAATTCAGGGTAAATACCCTATCTTCTTTATACCTAATCATATATCCAATTCAGATCATCTGCCATTTTGCGTTGCTTTAAATAAGTCTGGAATATTTCATCCAGTAATTGTTGCAGGAGCTAATCTTTACAGAGGTGCATCTAAGGCATTGCTCCCTAAACTCAACTGCTACAAGCTTCAGAGGGATTACATATATGGTGATATAAAGTGGCTTAGTAATCCTATTTATAATCTTGTTTTTAAATATTACAACAAATATTTATGGTCAAAAAATGAGCCCTTCCTCTTTTATATAGAAGGTACAAGAACAAGAACAGGAAAAATTCTGCCACCAAAATTAGGCTTTTTAAAAGAGATATTAAATTTTGTAAAAGAAGAGGAAAAAATAGTTTACTTTGTGCCTATATCATTATCATACACTGCTGTGCCAGAGGATGAAGAGCTTGTTGATAGTCTTAAAGGGAAAAAAATTTCAGAAAGGGATTTAATAACACAACATTTGCACCTTGAAAAAGTTTATGGAATGGTAAAAGATTCCTCAATTTATGTTAATATTTCCAGACCAATACAGGTTATTCCAGAGGATATACCAAAGCCAAACGATTTTGCCATGAAAATAATAAATATTATTTCAAAAAATATTGTCATTACTCCAACCTATCACATTGCTAATGCTATAATGGAAGTAAAAGATAAGGATAATGTTTTTGAACTTGATTCTATTAGAAACTATCTTGGAGGAATTTATTTAAATAAATTAAAATTAAATTATAATTTTTTAATTTTACTTGAAAAAGAAATTAGTATAGGAATAGATGTATTTATTAAGAAAAATGCAATTAAATTAATTGAAAAAGAGAAATACCAGATAATTAAAAAAGAACTAATTGAGCAATATTTTAATAGAATAGTTCATTTTAAACAGTAGATTTTTTGATTTTTTCTATTTAATGAAACATATTGACAACATACTATTTTAGGTATATAGTATTTGCAAGCTTGATAAATTTTTCATTAAATAAAATTACAATGAAAGGAGGTGTTGGTCATGAAAAAGGTAATAGCTCTTTTAATGGCAGTAGCTTTTATGTTTGCATTTGCATCAATAACATATGCAATGCCAAAAGCACCAGCAAAAGTTACCATTAATGAAATTCAAAAAAGAAAGGCACCTGTTACTTTTGATCATGGTGAGCATGCTAAAAAATTTGGTTGTAAAGAGTGCCACCATAAATGGAAAGGTGGTAATGTGGAGCCAGAAAAATGCTCTAAATGCCACGGCTTGAAAAAAGAAGGTAAAAAACCTAAAGCTAAAAATGCATACCACAAAAAATGTAAAGGTTGCCATAAGGCAATGAAGAAAAAAGGTGAAAAAACTGGACCAACAAAATGTAACGAGTGTCACAAAAAATAATCTAAGGGGCTCTCGCCCCTTTTTCTAATTTTCAACGGAGGATATAATAGTTCAATGCAGAAAAATATTGTTGTAAAATTTTTTTCTTCTCTGAAATTAACCCTTTTTATACTATTTTCTTTAGCTGCAACATCAATTATAGGTACCATAATTCCACAGGATCTACCTAAAAGCCAATATGCTTCTCACTTTGGACCCACTACTTTTAAATTACTCGATTTTTTTGGTATTTTTGATATGTATCATTCTTGGTGGTTTCTGGCATTACTATCTCTTTTGATTATTAATCTTATTTTCTGCTCACTTAAACATTACAAAGTTACATACAACAGGGTATTTAAGGAAAATCCAGTATTAACCCCTGAGATTGAGAAAACAATTCTTCATAAAAATGATTTTTCAGTAAATATAAAAAAATTTGATATTAACAAACTTGAACATTTTATTAAAAATATTTTAAAAGCTAAAAATTTTAAGAAAATAGAAAATAATGACGAAATCAACTATTTTGTCAATCAAAATAAATTTGCTGATTTTGGCTACTATGTAGTACATCTCAGCCTTATTATCATAGCTATTGGAGCTATTCTTGGTAGTATTTATGGATTTAAAGGATATATTAATATTCCTGTTGGTCAAGCTAAAGACTTTATATTTGTAAAAAAAACAGGGATAAAAGAGTTAGGGTTTAAAATAAAATGTCTTGACTTTAATATCCAGTTCTATCCAAATGGTACTCCTAAAGAGTATAGAAGTAAAGTTGAAATAATAGATAAAAATAAATCTTTTAAAGCTGATATTTTAGTTAATCATCCTTTAAAATATAAAGGGATAAAGTTTTATCAGGCAAGCTATGGTACAATTGGCCAAAAGGTGTTAATTAAAGTTATTGACAGAGCAACAAATAAAGTAGTTTTCAATGGTGAAGTTAATGTAGGTAACGTGGTGCAGGTTAAAGATAAAAATCTTCAATTTATGGTAGAGCGGTATGCAAACAATTTTCAGGGATTTGGTCCAGCTGCAAGGATAGTATTAGTTGAAGGAATGAAACCAAGAACAAGTTTTATTATTTTTAAAAATTATCCTGATTTTGATGCTAAACATAGAAATGGTGATTTTACCTTTATATTAAAAAATGCATCATTTCAATATTACACTGGATTACAGGTATCTAAAGATCCTGGTGTTAATATAGTATGGCTTGGCTGCTTTCTAATGATTGTAGGCTTATTTATATCTTTTTTTGTTTATCATAAAAAATTCTGGGTTAAAGTAACTTTTGATAAAAAAAATGCTAAAATACTTTTTGCAGGAAGTATGCGTAAAAATAGGTTAAATTTTGATAATGAATTTAACAAATTATTTGAAAAATTAAAAGAGGTGTTCAAATGACCAGTAGTCATATTTTCAGTATTGTAACATTTATCTATTTTGGAAGTTTCTTTTTCTATTTAATCTATTTTTTCTTAAGAGATAATCTTACCTCAAAAGTTGCAACAGCTCTTGCATATATTGGCTTAATAATGCAGATTGTGGCTTTTTTCTTAAGATGGAAAGAATCTTATGCAATGGGAATGGGACATATACCTTTATCTAATCTTTACGAATCATTAATATTCTTTACAATAATGACTGTTATGATATATCTAATTCTCCAATATATTTATAAAATCCATATAGTTGGTGCTTTTGTAATGCTCTTCCCGGTTTTAACACTTGCTTTCTGCTCATTGTATGTGCCCAATGAAATTGAGCCTCTTGTACCTGCACTTCAGAGTAACTGGTTAACTGCTCATGTTGTTACATGTTTTCTCTCTTATGCTGCTTTTGCTGTATCATGTGGCATTAGCATACTCTATTTTATAAAAAAGAGAAACCCGGAAAAATTAAAATTTATTCCTTCTCTTGAGCTTCTTGATGACTTAATTTATAAAAGTATTGCAATAGGTTTTCCCATGCTCTCTCTTGGTATTATTACAGGTGCAGCCTGGGCAAACTATGCTTGGGGTACCTACTGGAGCTGGGACCCAAAGGAAACATGGTCATTAATTACATGGTTTGTTTATGCTGCTTTTTTGCATGCAAGATTTACAAAAGGATGGAGGGGCAGCAAAGCAGCTATGCTTTCAATCATAGGTTTTGGTTCTGTTCTTTTTACATATCTTGGGGTTAATCTCCTTTTATCAGGATTACATAGCTATGGTTCAATTTAAATCTATTTCATAGGAGGGAAAAATGGCTATAAATGTTGCAATTAATGGTTTTGGAAGAATTGGTAGAGATGCATTAAGAGCTGCAATTGATGATAATGATTTTAATTTTATTGCTGTTGTTTCAACTACTGATGATGCTAAAGTTATGCGTCATCTTTTTAAATATGATTCTGTTTCTGGTGGCTATAAAAATGGAGAGGTTATAGCGAAAGATAAAGCTCTTGAAATTAATGGTAAAGAAGTTAAACTGATTAAAGCAACCAATCCCAAAGATGTTAACTGGAAGGAACTTGGTGTTGACATTGTTATGGAATGTTCAGGTAAATATAGAAAGAGAGAAGACGCTGCTATATTTATTGAATCAGGTGTGAAAAAAGTTGTTATTTCAGCTCCTTGTAAAGGTGCTGATGCAACAATTGTAATGGGAATAAATGAGGATATTTATAACCCAGATGAGCACAATGTTATTTCAAATGCATCATGTACCACCAATTGCCTTGCTCCTGTGGTTAAAGTTATTTTAGAAAATTTTGGATTTAAAAAAGGTTTTATGACTACGGTTCATGCATACACAAGGGATCAGATGCTTCTTGATAGTAGACATAAAAAGGATCTCAGACGTGCAAGAGCAGCAGCTCTTTCCATGATACCAACTACTACTGGTGCTGCAACAGCAGTTGGTCTTGTTATTCCAGAGGTTAAAGGGAAAATTAATGGAATTGCAATAAGAGTTCCTACACCAGATGTTTCTATTGTTGATCTCACTGTAGAAACAGAAAAAGCAACTTCAATTGAAGAGGTTAATGCTGCTTTTAAAAAGGCAAGTGAGAATGAATTAAAGGGTATTTTACAATATTGTGATGAGCCTCTTGTTTCTGTTGATTTTATTAAAAATCCACATTCCTCAATATTTGATTCTTTACTTACTGATGTTATTGATGGGAATATGGTTAAAGTTTTTAGTTGGTATGACAATGAATGGGGATATGCTAACAGATTGGTAGATTTAACAAAATATATAGGAAAAAAACTTTAGGAGCTAAAAATGTATAAAAATATTAAATTTTTAGATTCCCTCAAAAATCTTGAAGGCAAAAAGGTTCTTTGTAGATTTGACTTTAATGTTCCTACAGATGAGCATGGTAATATTACAGATGATGTTAGAATTAGACGTGCTTTACCAACCATAAACTATCTTTTACAGGAAAAAGCTAAGGTTATAATTTTAAGCCATAGAGGTAGGCCAAAAGGTAAATTTGTAAAAAATCTCAGTATGGATATTGTTGTAACAAGATTAAAAGGATACATTCATCTAACAGATCATATAATTTTTGTTGATGATTGTATTGGTGAAAAGGTGAAAAAAGCAATAGATGAAGCACCGAATTGCAGTATTATTTTTCTTGAAAATGTTAGATTCTACCCTGGTGAGACTCAAAATGATCATGAATTTGCAAAAAAATTAGCTGAACTTGGAGAAATTTACATTGATGATGCTTTTGGGAATGCTCACAGAACCCATGCTTCAAATGTTGCTATTACAGAATATGTTGAAAATTGTCTTGCTGGTTTTTTAATGAAAGATGAGCTTACGTACTTTAACAGAGCATTAAAAGATCCATTAAGACCTCTTGTATCAATAGTAGGTGGTGCAAAAGTTTCAGATAAACTTGGAGCTCTTGATAATCTTCTTGATAAAGTTGATAAAATGATAGTTGGTGGCGGTATGGCTTTCACATTTTTAAGAGCACTTGGTCACAAAGTTGGTAATTCCCTTTGTGAAGAAGGTTTAATAGGAAAAGCACTTGATATTATGTCAAAAGCCAATAAAAAAGATGTTAAGTTTTATCTGCCAGTGGATTGCCTTGTTGCAAAAGATATAGATTCCAAATCAGAAATTAAAGTTGTTCCCATACAGGAAATTCCTGAAAACTGGATAGGAGTTGATATAGGGCCAGCCACCACAACTCTCTTTTCTGAGGTTATTAAAGATGCAAGAACAATTGTGTGGAATGGTCCAATGGGGGTATTTGAAATAGAATTATTTGCAAGAGGCACCATGTCAATGGTTCACAGTGTTGCCAATACATACGCTCTTACAATAATTGGTGGTGGCGATACTGATGTTGCTGTTCATAAAGCAGGTGAAGTTGACAGAATATCATATATTTCCACTGGTGGTGGAGCTTTCCTCCATCTTCTTGAAGGTAAAGAATTACCAGCAATAAAAGCACTTGAAAATAAATGTAATATCTGCAATTAACTTTCAGGAGAGAGAATGAATAAAATAATTGCTGCAAACTGGAAAATGAATAATCTAAAAAGAGATATTGATGATTTCCTTGATAAATTTAATAAAAACAGGGAAAGTATTAACTACAAAAATAGAGAGATTTTAATCGCACCAGTATCAATATATTTTGATTATTTTAAAAATAAAGTTGAAAAATATAAATTAAATATTCAGGTTGGTTTGCAAAATTGTCACTATGAAGATAAGGGAGCATTTACTGGAGAAATTTCCCCATTAATGGTAGCTGATATTAATGCAGATTTTGTAATTATAGGTCACTCTGAAAGGAGAAACCTTTTTAAAGAAGATGATGAGTTTATTAATAAAAAACTTATAGCAACTCTTCAAAAAAATATTAAAACAATTTTCTGTATTGGAGAAAAGCTTGAACAGAGAGAGAATAATGAGACTTTTGATATTTTAAAGTCACAAATTGAAAATGGTTTAAAAAATATTCCAAATTCTCTAATTTCTAATTTAATAGTGGCGTATGAACCAGTTTGGGCTATTGGTACTGGCAAAACTGCCACAGTTAACCAAATAGAAGAAGTTCATGACTTTATAAAAGATTTTTTCAAAAAAAATATTGCAATTAATCTTCCTATATTGTATGGGGGTAGCGTTAAACCTTCAAATATTAAAGATATTATCAATGTAAATAGTGTTGATGGAGTGCTTGTAGGTGGAGCATCTTTAAAATTTGAAGATTTTCAAAAGATAATAAATTTTGACAAGGAGTAAATATGAGTGCGCTTTTAATTGTTCATATTATAATCTGCATCTTGCTTGTTATTGTTGTACTGCTTCAGGCAAGTTCAGGTATGGATCTGGGTTCTGCTTTTGGTGGTGGAGGTTCAAGTGACTCATTTTTTGGTAGCAAAGGTTCAAGTAGCTTTCTAATTAAAGTAACTTCAGTTTTAGCAGGTATATTTATGCTTCTGTCGTTATTAATGTCTTACAATGGTACACATAAAAAAGCTTCTGTTATTGATAATATGAAAGTACCTGCTCAGACACAGAAGACAAAGCCTTTTCCTTTACCTAAAAACAAATAAGTAGATTTTTTACTACACCATATTTTTTAAAAGTTGTAGTGTATATTTCTCTATACACTACAACTTTTTTTATTATTTAAGGAAAAACCTTTAAACATGGGCATTTAAAACACTATTTTATTTTTGGCATTATAAATGCTTTGAAAAATATTAATTCTAATTTGGAGGTTGAACATGAGTGGTAATTTTAAAGAAGCATTAGAAATTTTTGGTATTGGCTTTGGCCTTGTTATTTTTATTATGGTTGCTCTTGCCTACATTATGGAAACTGTTGGCAAAATTGTTAACAAATTTGAATCCAAGAAAAAAGCGGAGGTTAAAAAATGATTAAGTTTATGACAGGTTTTTCGGGGCTTGATTTACCTCATGTGATTATGATTCTTATTGGTTTAGGGTTTATCTACCTTGGGGTTGTAAAAAAATGGGAGCCTTATGAGCTTCTCCCTATTGGCTGTGGTATGGTTTTAGCAAATCTTCCATTAACAGGAATCATTACACAGCCTGCACCAGGTCTTGGACCAGGACAGGCTGGTGTACTTGGAATTATTTTAAAGTATGGGCTTTATCAATGGACTATTTTGCCACAATTTATATTTTTCTGTATAGGTGCAATGACAGACTTTAGCCCATTAATTGCCAACCCTCGTTCATTTATCCTTGGCGCTGCTGCACAGCTGGGAATATATTTTGCAATGTTAGGAGCTGTCCTGCTTGGATTTACTATTCCAGAAGCATGCTCCATAGGAATAATTGGTGGAGCTGATGGCCCAACTACACTTTATACCACAGGCATCCTTGCACCACAGATTATGGGGATTACTGCAACAGCAGCTTATTCATATATGGCAATGGTTGCAATTATACAGCCACCTATTATCAAAGCATTAACTACACCTGAAGAGAGAAAAATTTATATGAAACCAATGTTAAGGCCTGTTTCAAGAACAGAGAGGCTGCTTTTTCCAATAATTACCATGCTTTTAGTAATTCTAATTATGCCCAAATCAGCTCCATTAATAGGAATGATGATGGTTGGCAATCTTTTTAGAGAATCTGGTGTTGTGCCAAGATTATCAGAAACTGCGCAAAATTCACTTATGAATATTGTTACAATATTTCTAATGCTCGGAATTGGTGCTTCTATGCCTGCTGATGCAGTGCTACATACCAAAACTATTCTTGTGCTTGTGTTAGGTCTGGTAGCTTTTGGAATTGGTACAGCAGGAGGAGTTTTAATGGGAAAAATCTATTGTAAATTATCAAAAGAGCCATTTAACCCGATGATTGGTGCTGCTGGTGTTTCAGCTGTGCCAATGTCAGCAAGAATTGTTCAACATATGGGTCAAAAGGAAAATAAACAGAATTTTTTATTAATGCATGCTATGGGACCAAATGTTGCAGGTGTAATTGGCTCTGCTATTGCTGGTGGATACTTTTTGAGCTTATTTATGAAATAAAAAATCAGGGCAACTGCCCTGATTTTTATTAATTATCAAAAACCCCTCTTTTATATTCTCTTACACTAATTTTATCAGAATTTAACATATTTTTTATATGGTGTAACAACTTCTCTTTAACATAAGATATTTTTCCTTTTTCAACTTCAATGTAGTAATTATCTGGTGTAACACGTAATCTTGAAAGAGTAATGCTGTTTTCGTGTAAAAATTTTTCTACACAATCAATTCTATCTAAAATTTTATTTGTAATTTTTAAATTGTATTTTACCCTTGTTGCAAGGCATGTATTTGAAGGCACAATAAATTTCTTCAAATTCAGTTTCTCATAATAGTTATAAATATCTTCTCTGGTAATCTTGCATATTTTAAATGGAGAAAGGATTTTCAATTCCTCAAGAGCTTTTAATCCTGGTCTAAACTGAAAAGTATCAGAAAAATTAGTACCATCAACAACAAGCTGGTCTCTATATTTTTTTTTAATTTCTGAGAAAAGGAGTTTTTTGCAATAGTAACACCTATTCTTATCATTTCTGATAATTATTTCTGGAAAAACTTTAATATAAATAAAATTCAAGGTAAAATTTAAAATTTTTGCTCTATTTATAGCAAAATTTATAAATCGTTCTGAATGAAAAGGAGTCTTTGCAAATATTAATTTTAAATTACAAAAATTTTTTAATAAATATGCTAAAAGAAAGCTATCATTGCCACCTGAAAATGCTAAAACTATTTTATCATTTTTATTAAAAAGATTTAATATTTTCTCCATAAAAGAGCAATAACAGGTTTTTCAATTAATTTCAATCACTTTCCAAATTAAAAATTTATTTGAATTAATAAAATTTTATGGTATTATAAAAAAATAACAAATTAATTTAGGAGGATTAGAAAATTATAGCAGAATTTGAGATTGGCAGTGACGAACATGTATTGAATATTTCAGGAGAATTTAATAAAAACCTAAAATATATCTCAAAGCTGTTCAATGTTAAAATAAATATTAAAGGGAATTATTTTAGACTTGAAGGTGAAGAAGAAGATATTGCTGATATAGAATTATTTTTTACAAAACTAAACGATCTTATTAACAACGGGTTTGAGCTTGCATATGACAAAATTGATGACCTATATTCATTTCACAAAAATAATCCTGAAGTTCCTTTTAAAGATATTTTTCTAAATGCAATACCTATTAATAAATTAAAAAAGAAAAAGCAGATAACTCCAAAGACACTTGTCCAAAAAATATACGTTGAATCTATTAAAAATAATACTGTTACCTTTGGCATTGGTCCAGCAGGTACTGGAAAAACATACTTAGCAATAGCTCTTGCTCTATCTTATTTTACTTTTAACAAAGTTGGTAAAGTTATCTTAACCAGGCCTGCTGTTGAAGCTGGTGAGAAGCTTGGTTTTTTACCAGGCAATATAGCAGAAAAAGTTAATCCATATTTACGTCCTTTATATGATGCTTTAAACGACATTCTTGGTGTTGAAAATGTTAGCAAATTAATAGAAAAAGGCTTTGTAGAAATTGCTCCTCTTGCGTTTATGAGAGGCAGGACTCTAAATGATTCTTTTATTATCCTTGATGAAGCTCAAAATACCACTTCAGAACAGATGAAAATGTTTCTAACAAGACTTGGCTTTAATTCCAAAGCTGTTATTACAGGTGACATTACTCAAATAGATCTACCCAACAACGTTAAATCAGGTCTTGTTGAAGCTGAAATTATTCTTAGAGATATAAAAGGCATTGCTTTTGTAAAATTTACAAAAAGTGATGTAGTGAGACATAAGATAGTCAAGGATATAATCCGAGCTTATGAAGCTAAATAAATTTGATAAATATATATTTGATTTAAAAAATAAATTTGAAATAAACCGCTCATTTTTAATTTTATGTTTTTTAATAACATATCTTGCACTAATTCCATATCTACCAACAACTTACAACTATAAAGTTGGAGACATAGCAAAATCAGACATTAAATCACCAAAAAACCTTACTGTTTATGATCAAGAAGCAACAAAAGAAAAAATAAAAAGGCTCAAAGAAAATCTACTTCCTGTTTACGATTTTGATACAGAATTACTTGACAATATAAAAGAAAAATTAAGCATCTATTTTGAAAAATGTAGGCAAAATCTGCCTTTTACCAATGATGTTCGAAAGCAATTAAAGAATGAACTTGAAGAATTGTGTCAATGCAAAATTAAAGATTCTGAGTTTAAACTACTTGAAAGAAAAAAATTCTCTGAAGATATAGAGTGGATATTAATAAAACTTATCAGTCACTATATGGAAAAAGGGATAGTTGCAAATGATTCTAAAATAGATGTTTATAAAAATCGTGGTGTACTTATAAGGTTATTACCTTCAAATGAAGAAATTATTAAAAAGGATATTTATACTTTTTATAAATTAAATATTGTAAAAAATCTTATAAAAAAAAATTATGTTGCAATTACAGGACACTCAACGAGACCTTATGTGTTAAGAAAATTTTTAACCTATCTTGCTAATCATTTAATACAGCCTAACCTGCACTATAACAGAGTTGAAACAGAAAAAAGAAAAAAAGACCTTGAGAAAAAAGTTAAGCCTGTTTACTATATAATCAAGAAAAATGAAATAATTGTAAGAGAAGGTAGTCCCATAACCAAAGAAACTCTTGCAAAACTCAATGCAATAAAAAAAGAAAGAAACATTGGCTCATTGATAAAAAAATGTGTAAGTATTTTTATACTGCTATTTTTGTTTTCATTTATTGTATATCAAATTTTCCTCGATGATTTAAGTAAAAAACTTATTTCAGCAAGAGATCTGTTATTTTTCTGCATAACAATTGCACTTAGTGCAATAGTATTTAGAATTCTTACAAATATTTCTACACTTCTCTCAACTTCTTTTTCAAATATACCTATGTTTTTCTATTTTTTAATTCCATCTGCTGTTACAACAATTCTTTTAAAAATCACAATAAATGAAAAATATGCTTATGCTTCTGCAATTCTAACCTCTTTTTTTCTATACATATTAATTAGCCCTGTTATGATGATATATTCACTGCTTGGTTCTCTCTATATGATATTACGGACAAAATGTTGTTCTGAAAGATTTACCTTCATAAAAATAGGTTTTGAACTTGGGACATTTAACATTCTTACAATATTAGGATTGTCTATTCTTTTTCAACATCAAAATTTTTTCTCTTTATCCACTGGTATTAACCTTTTTGCTGGACTAATAAATGGATTATTCACCTCAACTGTATTTTTAGGAATTATCCCTATTGTTGAAATTTTATTTAGATACACATCAGAATTAAGGCTTCTTGAGCTTGGTAGTTTGGAGCATCCATTACTTCAAGAATTTTCTACAAAAGCACCTGGCAGTTATCAGCACAGCATTCTTGTTGGTAGGTTATCAGAATCAGCAGCAAAAGAAATAGGTGCAAATTCGCTCCTTGCAAGGGTTGGTGCCTATTTCCACGATATTGGTAAAATTAATAAGCCACTATATTTTATTGAAAATATTTCAAATAACAAAGAGAATAAGCATAATAACATTACCCCAAATATGAGTGCCCTTATTTTAATTTCTCATGTAAAAGAAGGTGTTGAGCTTGCAAAAAAATATAAACTTGGTGATGAAATTGTGGATATAATACAGCAACACCATGGTACAAGTCTTATTAAATATTTTTACAAAAAAGCACTTGAAATTAACGAAGGTGATTCAAAACAAGATATTGATGAAAAAAATTTCAGATATCCAGGGCCAAAACCAAAAACAAAGGAAGCTGGAATTATTATGCTGGCAGATGTGCTTGAAGCAAGTTCAAGAACCCTGAATGACCCAACTCCAGCGAGAATTAAAGGTTTTGTTAAAAATATGATAGAATCTATCCTAAATGACGGGCAGCTTGATGAATGTAGATTAACTTTAAAAGAACTTACCACAATTAGAAACAGCTTTGTTAACACATTAACATCTATTTATCACCATAGAATAGAGTATCCAAAAGATGATAAGCATAAGACAGCAAACAAAAGTTCAAAATAAATTAATTTCAAGAATCAGAAGTTATACCAATAAGTTACTTAAAGAACTTAATATTCTTGATAAAAAAGTTACAGTTATTTTTGTTGATAATAATTTTATTACCAATCTTAATAAAATTTATTTTAACAAAAATAAACCTACAAATGTTATTTCTTTCCCTTTTAATGAAGAAGATGAGCTTGGAGAAGTTTATATTTCTTTAGATGTTGCAAAATATGAAGCAGATGAGTGGGAGGTCTCTCTCTTTTATGAAATAATGTACCTGATTATTCATGGAATCCTACATCTACTTGGATATGATCATACTGTTTCTGAAAGAGATGATGCAATAATGTGTGAAAAAGAGATAGAATTAGTTGAAAAAATAGGATTAAAAAAATGGAAAAAATTAGAATAAAAATAAAAAAATTATCAGAGAATGCTAAAATTCCAGAATATATGACAGAGCTATCAGCTGGAATGGATATTTTTGCTTGTATTGATAAAGAAATTCCAATAGAGCCTCTGGAAAGAAAGCTTATACCAACAGGAATTGCCATTAGCCTACCTGCCAATTATGAAGCACAGATTAGACCACGAAGCGGTCTTGCTATTAAACATGGTATAACTTTGTTAAATACACCTGGCACTATTGATGCAGATTATAGAGGTGAAATAAAGATTATTTTAATAAATCTTTCAAATAAAAGATTTATTATAAAAAATGGTGATAGAATAGCTCAAATGATAATTAATAAAGTTGAAAAAGCTTATTTTCAGGTTGTTACAGAGTTAGACTCAACAGAAAGAGGAGAAGCTGGTTTTGGTTCTACTGGAATTTAAGGAGATGAAGCAATGCTTTATGCAATTATTGGCCTCTTATTAATAAACACTCTGCTTTTAATAATCATTTTTCAGAAAACAGGTAGCAGAGACATTTCTGATAAATTTGAGAAAAATGAGCAAATTATTAGAGATGAATTTCATAAAAATAGAGAAGAAAATTTAAACAATTCAAAATTAATTAGAGATGAACTTTCAGAATCAATGAAAAATTTTAGTGATTCTCTTTTAAAAAGATTTGATGAGATTCAGAGAATAATACATGAACTTATAAATTCAAACAATGAGAAATTTGATAAAATGAATCAGACTTTTTTTAATAAAATAAATGAATTTATAAATAACTTAAACAAAATTTCTAAAGATAACCGTGAAGAATTAAATGAAAACTTTAAATATCTTGAAAAAAAATTGAGCAGCTCAGTTAATGCTCTTACAGAGATGCAGGAGAAAAAATTTAATGATTTTAATCTAACTTTAAAAGATTTAAGTGAAAAAGTTGATAAGAATCTTGAAAACATTAGAAAAGTTGTTGAAGAAAAACTTACCTTAATTCAAGAAGATAACAACCGCAAACTTGAAAAAATGAGAGAAACAGTTGAGGAAAAATTGCAGAGTACCCTTCATAAAAGAATTGGTGAATCTTTTAAGCTTGTAACTACACAACTTGAAGCTGTGCAAAAAGGTCTTGGTGAAATGAGAAACCTTGCAACTGGTGTGGGAGATTTAAAAAGAGTGCTTACCAATGTTAAATCCCGTGGTACATGGGGAGAAGTGCAATTACATGCAATTTTAGAGCAAATTTTAACTCCTGACCAATATGAGGCAAATGTAAAGACCAACCCTTCTTCATCTGAGCATGTGGAGTTTGCAGTAAAATTACCTGGAAAAGATAAAACTTTAACCAACATATGGCTTCCCATTGATTCTAAATTTCCCCAAGAAAATTATATAAAATTGATTGATGCAATTGATATAGGTGATATTGGCTCAGTGCAAAAATATAGAAAAGAGTTGGAGCGAGCAGTTTTCAAATTCTCTGAGGATATAAACAAAAAGTATATTAACCCACCTTATACAACAGATTTTGCCATAATGTTTCTACCAACAGAGGGTTTATATGCGGAAGTTATTAGAATCTCTGGTTTAATGGAAAAAATACAGCAAAATCACAGAGTTATTATAGCAGGCCCAACTACAATGAGTGCAATATTAAACAGCCTGAGAGTTGGCTTTAAAACACTTGCTATTGAAAAACGCTCAGCTGAAGTGTGGAGAATTTTAGCAGCTGTTAAAACAGAATTTAAAAAGTTTGGAGATGTACTTGACAGAGTAAAAAAACAATTAAACACTGCTACCAACACAATTGAACAAACAGGAGTTAGAACCAGGGCAATGGAAAGAAAATTGAAAGAAGTTGAGGAATTACCAGAAGAAGAAGCTAATGAAATTCTGAAACTTTCATAGGAGACTGTTCAAAGCCAATTGTATAATCCTATAACAACTTAATACAATTTTCAACTTAAAATGTCATATAGTTACATCTACATAATTCCATAAATTTTTCTTTCGTCATCTTTTTTAATTCCTCACATACTGCATTTAGCATATCTTCTAATTTTTCAAATATCCTATTGTGAATTGTATTATTCTTCAACCATTTCCATAGCCTCTCCACAGGATTCAACTCTGGGCTATACAGCGGCTGATATTCTATATCTATATTTTCAGGTACCTTTAATTTCTTTGATACAGGTGCACTAGATCAAAGGGTAAAATAAAAAGTAAATGATTGGCTATCATATTTATAGCAACAGAATTAGGTTCAATATACTTTAATAATTCAAGCCCGGAAGAGGAAAGGCAGTACATATATTTTATATCATATTTAATTTTTTTATCTGTATCTATTAATCCTTGTTTTATTAGCTCAAAAACAGGGTACTTAATAAGAATATTCTTGCTGGCATAATAACCAAGCTTCTTAGCAAACAATATCTGTTCTTTCTTTAAAAAGATAGATTCTCTTTTTATTAGACTACTGATTTCATAGGCAGTTAAAAACCTATTCTTATCTTTAAATACTCTTAATGTCAATTTTCATGATAATTGACACCTGATACAGAAATGTTTGATGAAACATATATCCTAAATCCAGTTTTAAATAAAATTAAAACTAAAGATTTTGCTGATAATGATAAAAATGTAAATCCTTAAAATAATAAAGCTCCCACTTAAAGTTAAAGTTAAAAACAATAAGAGTGGGAGCTGATATTTAATCATCATAAATATCATGATATATATTTCCGGCTAATGAGCTATATGCAGGATCTGTTAATTCATCATCGTCATCACAATAATAGTCGTCATCGTCATAAACTGAGCTATGATTATTCCCTGTATTAAAGTTATTTTTAGGA
>CAZIZE010000010.1:0-22680 GCA_964543655.1 uncultured bacterium | reverse complement strand
TTATTTTTTAAATTTTGTTTGACAAATTGCAATGAATCATATATAGAATTTGACCTTTAAATTTTAGAAAAGGAGGTGGACTATGAAAGCACTTGGCAGACACTTGCTTGTAGAGTTTTATGACTGCAATCCTGATGTTATTAACAATAAAGAGTTAGTTGAGCAGTATATGAAAGAAGCTGCGCTTGAAGCTGGCTCTACAATTGTTCAATCAGTGTTTCATATGTTTCAACCTCACGGCGTTAGCGGTGTAGTGGTAATTGCAGAATCTCACCTATCTATCCACACTTGGCCTGAATATAAATATGCTTCTGTTGACCTATATACCTGTGGCTCCTGTGTGGATCCACTAATTGCATATAGATATTTAAAAGAAAAGTTTCAATCAAGTAGCGCTGATTTAAAAGAGATTACAAGAGGTGAATTAAAAAATATTTTACCTTATGTTCAATACAAAGAAGAAAAATGCAATTATAAAAAAGCTGCTAACGACGATGTAGAAAGAAGGGATGTAGTTCTTTGACTGAAAAATTATCTCAAGGCCAGGGGAGGTTATTCCCATGATGTGTCAAACTCCAACTAAATATTTTCTTGTTGCTGGTATAGGTGAAGGTTATACTGCGTTAAACTCTTTTGATGCAGCTCTATTAAATGCAGGAATTGGCAATACTAATCTTGTTAAAATGAGCAGCATTGTGCCTCCTGCTTGCAAAGAGGTGGAGCCCTTTGCATTGCCGTATGGTGCTCTTGTACCTGTTGCATATGCTTCAATAACCACTGACCTATCAGAAGAGGTTATTTCAGCAGCTGTTGCTGTAGCTATCCCAGATGATGATTCAAAGCCTGGTCTTATTATGGAATACTCATCAAGAGGGAGAAAAGAAGATATTGAGAATATTGTTAGAAATATGGCTAAAAAAGGGATGGAAATGAGAGGGGAGAAAATAAAAGAGATAAAGAGTATTTCCATTCAACATAGAGTAAAAAAAACAGGCACAGCATTTGCCGCTGTTGTTTTATGGTATTAAGGGGAAAAGTGTATGGATGGATTGTGGTTTACTGAAATACATGGTGAAAATTATGGTATTACAATTAAAGTTAAAAATGTTTTAAAAAGCATTAACACAAAATTTCAAAAGCTCGATGTTTATGAAACTGAAGGCTTTGGTAAATTATTAACCCTTGATGATCTTGTGATGGTTACTGAGCGAGATGAATTTATTTACCATGAAATGATTGCCCATGTTCCACTTTTTTGCCATAATCTACCTGAAACAGTTTTGGTTATTGGTGGTGGTGATGGTGGCACAGTTAGAGAAATTTTAAAGCATAAAACTGTTAAACATATTGATATGGTTGAAATAGATCAAGAAGTTGTTATTGCTGCAAAAGAATTTTTTCCATCACTTTCATGTGAACTTGATAATCCAAAAGTAAAGTTACACTTTAAAGATGGTGTTGAATTTGTAAAAAATAAAAAAGATTTATACGATATAATAATCATTGACTCAACAGATCCTATTAATGTTGGAGAAGGTTTGTTTACAACAGAATTTTATAAAAATTGCTTTAATGCATTAAAAGATGGTGGAATCCTTACTAATCAAAGTGAATCTCCATTTCATAATGCTGACTGGGTAACCAATATTTATAAAAAATTAAACAAGGTGTTCCCAATAGTAAAAATGTACATTGCATCTGTACCCACTTATCCTGCTGGAATATGGAGCTTTGCATTTTGCTCTAAAAATGTAGATCCTTTAAAAAATTTCAATGAAAACCGTTATAATGAGTATAGATTAAAATTAAAATATTACAACAATGAAATTCATAAAGCTTGTTTTGCTGTCCCAAATTTTGCAAAAGAATTGATATTTTAATGAAATATTTAGCAGCAAAAGAGAATTTAAAAACAGCTAACATTGTATTATTGGGAATTCCATTTGATGCTACAAGCTCTTTTAGAAGTGGTAGTAGATTTGCACCTGATACAATAAGGACTTCATCTGATGTTCTTGAGACTTTTAGTCCCTATTTAAATTTTGACATAGAAGATATTGATTTTTTTGATTATGGCAATATTTATATTACAATCAACAATTTCAATGTGTTAAATGAGCAACTTAGAGAATTAATATTAAGTTTTTTAAGTAAGGGGAAAAAAGTAATAGCAATTGGTGGAGAGCATTTAGTTACATTACCAATTGTTACTGCTTATTTTGAAAAATATCCAGATTTGTTACTTATTCATTTGGATGCTCATGCTGATTTAAGAGATAAATACTTTAATGAAAAATTCTCACATGCTACTGTTATTAGAAGAATTGCTGATTTTTTGCCATTAAATAGAATTTTTCAATTTGGAATCAGATCCGGAACAAAAGAGGAATTTGATTTTGCAAAAAAAAATACAAATTTTTATCCATTTTCTATTGACATTAATAATGAAATATTAGAAAAATTTAAAAATAAAAAAATTTATCTTACAATTGATATGGATGTACTTGATCCATCAATATTTCCAGGAACTGGCACTCCAGAACCTGGAGGTGTTTTTTTTAATGATTTAATAAAATTTTTTCAGAAAATATATGGTCTTGAAATAGTTGGAGCTGATGTTGTAGAATTGTCACCACATTATGATGCAAGTGGAGTATCTTCTATTACTGCTGCAAAAATTATTAGAGAACTTTTAATAATAGCAAATAAAAGATAGAGGGGTGATATTGTGGAGCAGGAAAAATTACAATTTTTTAAAGATTTACTCTTAAAAGAAAAAGAACGACTCCTTGAAAAAATGGAAAGAATGAAAAATGGTGAAGTATACGTTGACAAAGAGCAGATTAAAGATGTTGTTGATGCAGCATCAGATGAGCTTGACAAAGCTTTTGTTATGAGAATCAGAGATAGAGAATTAAAACTAATAAAAAAGATTGATGAAGCATTAAGTAGAATTGAAAAAGGCTCATACGGAATATGTGAAGAGTGTGGTTGTGAAATAGAGGAGCGTAGATTAAAAGCAAGACCTGTTGCAACTCTCTGTATTTCCTGTAAAGAAGATCAGGAAGAGCAAGAGCAGAGAATGGAAAAACAGGGGAAATGAAAAATAGAGAAATTATAGAAAAAGTTATTTTAAATCTTTTTAAAAATAATATAAATTTAAAAGAAACAGAAAAGGTATTAATATTTACAGATAAAAAAGATAGCAAAGAGAATAATCTATTTGATATTGCTTTATATTTTTCAGAAATTGCCAAAACTTTATCACAAAAAGTTTCTTTTATCTGTTATCCATCTCTTGCTGGTCACGGAATCGAACCACCAGAAAATGTTTGGATAGAAGCATTTGGAGAGGATACAGTTAATCTATTGAAAAAAAAGAAGTTTTTTAACAAAATTTTAAAAAAATCATTACCAGAAGAAAAAATAGAAAGTGTTAAAAAAATTATAAAAGAATATGCTTTTCAATCAGTGGATGTTGTAATTGCACTTTCTTACTATTCAACAAGTCATACTCAATTTCGTCATTTTCTAACTGATATTTGCGGTACAAGGTATTGCAGTATGCCTTTATTTGAAGAAAGCATGTTCTTTTCAGCATTACAGGAAGACTGGATACTTCTAAAAAAGAGAAATTAAAAAACAGCTCATTTATTATTGTGAAATCAGATAATGGCACTCATTTAAGGTTTTCAGTTAAAGGGAGAGAGTTTCAATTAGATTCTGGAGACCTTTCATATTCAGGTGCATTTTCCAATATCCCAGCTGGAGAGGTTTTTATAGCGCCAATTGAAAAAACAGCAAATGGAAAATTAGTTATTGAATACTCACCTACTTCAAAATTATCATCACCTCTTACCCTTTTTATAGAGGATGGCTTAGTTAATTACATTGAAGGCAATGACAAATATAAAGATGAGCTTTACAAAAAAATAAATGCCAATCCATTAAACAGCAACATTGCTGAGTTTGGCATTGGCACAAATAGTAGAGCCAATAATTTATTAAACATATTAGAATCAGAAAAAATTTTGGGCACCATTCACATTGCCCTTGGAGATAATTCCTCATTTGGAGGAAAGGTTAGAACCAATTTTCATGAAGATTACATTGTTTTAAATCCAACTGTGGAAGTTTATACAGAGAATAAAGATAATTTTTTTATTTTAGTTAATGGCAAACACTTTTTCTAAAAAGGAGTTTCATCTTTGAATAAAATTTTAGTTCTCACCGGTCCCACAGCCACAGGAAAATCAAGTCTCTCAATTGAGCTTGCTGAAAAGTTTAATCTTGAAATTGTTAACATAGATTCTATGCAGGTTTATAAATATTTTAACATAGGAACTGATAAACCTGATAATACTATTTTAGAAAAATATCCTCATCATTTAATTAGCTATGTGGAGCCAGATGAATTTTTTGATGTAAAAAGATACATTAATGATGCAGATAAAATAGTGGAAAATATATTATCAAGAAAAAAAATTCCACTTTTTGTTGGTGGTACAGGGCTTTATATTAAATGTTTTCTCTTTGGAATAATAGCTGAAGAAAGCGATGATTCTAAACTTAGAGAATACTTTAATCAATTCTCTTTTGAGTATCTATATAGTAAACTTAAAATTATAGATTACAAATCCTATAAAAAAATAAAAAAAAATGATAAATATAGAACTGTTAGAGCTTTAAGCTATTTCTACAACAGTGGTAAGTTAATATCTGAAATTAGAGAACAGCACAAATTTCAGAAACCAAGATATAACTATTTAAAATTTGCAATTTCATTTAATAGAGAAGAGCTTTATGAAAAAATAAATAAAAGAGTTGATTCAATGATAGAAAAAGGTTTAATTGATGAAACTGTTAACTTAATAGATAGAGGATATGAGAATACAAGACCTATGAATGGAATAGGTTACAGGGAAATAAAGCTTTTTTTACAAGGTAAATTAACAAAAGATAGTGCCATTAATTTAATTAAGCAGAATACAAGAAAATATGCTAAAAGACAGATTACCTGGTTTAAAAAAGAGAATGATATTACATGGATAAATTCTCAAAATAAGAAGAGTATTTTTAAAAAAATAGAAAATTTTTTACAGGATTGATTATGACTAAAGATTTTAATATTCAAAACCAATTTCTCAACAAATTAAGAAAATCAAAAAATCCAGTAATAATTCAGATTAAAGGAGATAGAATATTTCAAGGTATAATAACAGCTTATGATAACTATTCTATTTTATTAAAAGAAAATAGTTCCACTCCACCTGTACTTATTTTCAAACATGCAATAGCTTATATAGTACCTGAGCATAAGCATGATGAAATTGTTGATTTTGGAGTGGAAAATTAATTAAACCACCAAGTCACCATGTTTTTTTATATATTCTACAAGACCTCCACTGTTTAATATTTTGGTCATCACACCTGGCAAAGGTGGAAAATTAAGGGTAATATCCTTACTTTTGTTGTAAACAGTGCCATTTTCAAGGCTCACTTCAAGAATATCACCTTCATCTATCTTATCTGTATCACAGATAATCACGGGTAAACCTACATTTATTGCATTTCTAAAAAATATTCTTGCAAAAGATTTTGCAAGTACAGCACTAACACCTGCAAGTTTTATAATTGTAGGTGCATGCTCTCTACTTGAACCAAGTCCAAAATTATTCCCTCCAACAACAAAGTCTCCTTTGTTCATTGATTTTGCAAAATCTTCCCTTGCATCTTCAAGTACATGCTTGGCAAGTTCTGGTAAATTAGACCTCAGGTGAAATAATCGCCCTGGTGCTATATGATCAGTTGAAATATTATCTCCAAATTTCCAGGCTCTCCCTCTTAACATATATTAACCTCCTAATACAAGTTTGCAGAAAATTATTTTATTTAACGCTGTTTTTTAATGTACCAATTCCTTCAATGGATACTTCCACAATATCACCATGCTGAAGTGGCCCAACACCAGCTGGTGTACCAGTAGCTATAATATCTCCAGGAAAAAGGGTCATAATCTTTGAAATATATGAAACAAGGAATTTAGGCTTAAATTTCATATTTGAAGTATTTGACTTCTGAACCACCCTACCATTTAATCTTGTTTCTATTTCAAGATTGTCAACATCAAGAGAGTTTTCCATCCATGGCCCCACAGGTGCAAATGTATCAAAGCTTTTGCTTCTTGTATACTGCCCATCTTTTGCCTGGAGATCCCTTGCTGTAACATCATTAAAGCATGTGTAACCCAACACATAATCTTCAACTTCTTCTTCAGATACATTTTTACACTTTTTTCCTATAACTATTGCCAATTCACCTTCATAATCAACCCGTTTTGATATTTCTGGTAACACTATAACTTCATTGTGACCTATTACAGCAGAATTTGGCTTCATAAAGAGAAGTGGCTCATCTGGAATCTCTTTATCCATTTCATTTGCATGATCAATATAATTCAACCCAACAGCTATAATTTTTGTAGGTATTGAAACAGGCAAAATATTTATCTCATTTAAACTAATTGCATCACCTTTGAATGAATCTTTTGAAATAACAGATACAAGTTCTTTTTCTTCATCAAGTATTCCGTATAAATTATTAAATTCTTTAAAACTAAAATGAACAATTTTCATTACTTCTCCTTTTAAAACAAGTTTTTTAAACCTAAAACATCTTGCATATCATAAAAACCATTATTTTTATTAAAAATCCATTTTGCTGCTTTTAGAGCTCCTCTTGCAAAATTCTCCCTGTTATGAGCTCTATGTGTCAGCTCAATCCTCTCTCCTATTCCACCAAACATAACAGTATGCTCTCCAACTATGTCCCCTGCCCTAATAACCTGCATTCCAATCTCTTTATCTGTTCTCTCACCAATAATTCCATTTCTTTCAAAAACAGCATCATCAGGGTATTTACGACCAACAGCTGTTGCAACTATTTCACATAGTTTAACAGCTGTTCCACTTGGGGCATCTTTTTTAAATCTATGATGAGCCTCAAAAATTTCTATATCATAATCATTACCCAATATTTTTGCTGTAATTTCTGCAAGTTTAAAAAGAGTATTAACGCCAACACTCATATTTGGTGATTGGACAATTGGTATTTTTTCCGAAGCTTTTTTTATCTCTACCCTATTATCCTCTGTTAACCCTGTTGTACCAATTACCATGGCAACTGAATTTGCCATAGCAAATTTTAATGTTTTAATTGTAGCATCTGGCATTGTAAAATCTATTATAACATCTGCGTTAACATTGCTTAACTTTTCTATATTATCCACTATTGTTACTCCAATCTCACCTAAATTTGCTGGAATCCCTGCATCAATTTCTTCAAAACCTTCCCTTTCAACAGCTCCAACAACTTTTAATTCAGAATCACCATTTATTAATCTTATTATAGTGCTACCCATTCTTCCAGCAGCACCAGTTACTATTACATTTATCATGAAACCCTCCTGAATAATTAAATAAGTTTATATTTCTTCAAAACGTCTTTTAAAATTTCCACTGCTTTTCCTTCCATACTAACAAGAGGAAGCCTTATTTCATCTTCAACAAGCCCCATTAATGCTGCTGCCTTTTTAACTGGTATAGGATTAGTTTGCAAAAACATAGCCCTTGAAAGCTCATTAACAGCAAAATGAAGCTCCCTTGCTCTATCCAAATTACCATTAACAAAAGCATCATAAAGCTCAGCTGTTATTTTAGGTGCAATATTTGCAACAACAGAGATAACACCATCACCACCAACTGATAAGAATGGGAAGTAAACAAAGTCATCACCAGAAAGGAGGCAAAAATTATTACCTCTTGTGTTTTCAATAATTTCTGTTAATACCTTCATACTACCTGTGGCATCTTTTATCCCAACGATATTGGAAATTTTTGAAAGTCTTCCCACTGTATCTGGTAACATATCAACAGCTGTTCTCCCGGGAACATTGTACATTACAATAGGAATGGCAACTTCCTCTGCTATTTTTTTAAAATGTTGATACAACCCCTCCTGAGTTGGCTTATTGTAGTAAGGTGTAATAACAAGTGCAGCATCTGCACCATCCTGTCTCGCAGCTTCTGTTAATTCTATAGCTTCCTTTGTGTTATTTGAACCTGTACCTGCAATAACAGGAACTCTTTTATTTACTTCTTCAACCACTATCTTTATTACTCTTTTATGCTCTTCATAACTTAAAGTTGCTGACTCACCAGTAGTGCCACAAGGAATAATACCATCTGTACCATTTTCTATATGCCAGTTAACAAGCTTTCTCAATGTTTCTTCATCAATTTGGCCATTTTTAAATGGTGTTATTATTGCAACAAATGAACCTTTAAACATTCTCTCCCTCCTTTTTCTTTGTGTCATTTTTGAATCTAATTCCAATTAATGTAAGGTCATCAGTGTGATGTTTGGATGCAAACTTATTTTGTAATGTTTTTTTGATTAAAGAAATTATTGTTTTCATGCTTTTATCTTTATTTTCAAGGAAAATATCCTCAATTATTTTTTCAGCATCAATATTCTGATAATAGCTAAAATCTGTTATACCATCAGAAAATATAAAAATAGCATCTCCATTATTAATTTTTTTACTGTAAGTAGTATATTTAACATCAGCAAAACTTCCTAAAATAAGGTCATTTTTTTCAAGTTTAATAAATTTTTCTTTTTCATTGCAGTAAAAAATTGGGAATTCATGCCCAGCATTGCCATAATTTAAAGTGTTTTTTTCAAAATTGTAAATACCGTAAAAACAGGTGAGGAATAATCCTTCTTTTTCAAGGTCATTTACAAGTATATTATTTAAGCTTTCAAAAATTTTTTTCGGTTTTTTAATATTTTTTACAAGTGCTCTCCAATAACTTCTAAATGATGTCATAATAAGGGAAGCAGGGATACCTTTACCTGATACATCAGCAAGAATAAAAGCATAGCAATTTGAATTAACCTTTAAAATATCAAAATAATCACCACCAACTTCAAATGTTGGAATTGTAAATCCATAACAATCAATATGACTATTATTTGGGAAGTTAGATGGAATTAATGAATGCTGAACCCTTTTGGCTATTTTAAGCTGCTCTTTAATTAATCTGTTCCTTAATATCTGCTCACTTAATTTAGTATTTTCTATAGTAATTGCAATCTGGTCACTTAAAATGAGTATAGTCTGCGCTTCAAGGTCTGTAAAAGGTTCTCCAGAGATTGTATCAGTTAAATTCAGTACACCAAGCAATTTTCCACCAGTAACAATAAGAGGTACTGAAATAAAAGAAGGGATTTTATATTTATCCTTTGGTTTTATACCAAATTTTTTCATATCATCTTCATTTCGCACAACAACAGGTTTTCTATTCTCAATAACATATTTAATAATTTTGCTCTGTTTAACTGGGTCAATTTTCCTCATTTCCTCTTTGGAAAGATTAAAACCAGTAGCAGCAACAATTTCAAATCTTTTTTCTAATTCATTAAAAAGCACAAGAGAACATCTTTTAACAGATAGTGCTTCAGCAAGAATTTCCACAACTTCCTGTAACTTATTGTCAATGTTAATCTCTGTTTTGGTTAAGAGAAAGCTTAACTTTGTAAGCAGTGCAATACTTGATTTTAAATTTTCACTTTCCAGCATCTTCTAACAATTTCCCTTCATATATTAATCTGGCATCACCTTCTAAAAAAACCTTTTCAAAACCATTGTCATTCTCTTCAAAATAGATAATAAGAGTCTCCCCTCCCATATTATTAACTTTAACAGGTTTTTTTACAAAGCCTTTTTTATAAGCAATAAGAGCTGCTGCAACAGAACCTGTGCCGCAGGCAAGTGTCTCTGCTTCAACTCCTCTTTCATAGGTTCTGATTTTCAAAGTATCCCTGTTTAAAACTGAAACAAAATTAACATTTGTCCCATTTGGCTGAAAAATCTCATGATACCTTATTTTCCTGCCCATTTTAGCAACATCGTAATTTTCAAGCTCTTTGACGAATTTTACAACATGTGGCACACCTGTGTTAATACTTGAAATAAAATATTTATTATCATCAATAAATATTTCATAATCCATTTTTAAATTAAAAGGTTTTGTAATCAAAACTTTTACGCTGTTTTCTTTAACCTCTGCTTCTATTATTCCAGCAAGTGTTTCAAATTTTAACTTCTCACCAGCTATCCCTTTTAAATTTGCAAATTTAGCAGCGCAACGTGAGCCATTACCACACATCTCTGCTTCGCTACCATCAGAATTAAAAAATCTCCATTTAAAATCAGCTATTGCTGATGGCTCCAAAATAATTACTCCATCAGCACCAACTGACAATTTTCGTCTGCAAATTGCTGGAATATATTTTCTAAACTCATCACTTGAAAACCTTTTCTTCATATTATCAATTATAATAAAATCATTGCCACTACCATTCATTTTGATAAATTCAATCCCCTTAAACATCATAAAACCCCTCCTAAACGTTAACTTGTTAAAATTTAACAGACTCCCCTCTTATTAGTTCATCATAAGTCTCCCTTTCTCTAACAATGCTATATTTATCACCTTTAACTATCACCTCAGCAGCCCTTGGACGTGAATTATAATTGGATGCCATTGTAAATCCATAAGCACCTGCACTTCTAACTGCAATGAATTCTCCCTGATTTAATTCTTTAATCTCTCTATCCTGTCCAAGATAATCACCAGATTCACATATTGGTCCAACAATATCTGCTGTAATTATCTTACTTTCTCCCTCTTTTACTGGAATAATCTCCTGATAAGCTTCATAAAGGGAAGGTCTGATAAGATCGTTCATTGCCCCATCTACAATAATAAAATGTTTTAAATCGCCCCTCTTATTATATAACACTTTACATACTAAAATTCCAGCATTTGCCACAAGAACTCTACCAGGTTCAAGAATCAGAGTTATATTTAACCCATCAATAACATCTAAAATAGCATCTGCATATTCCTGTGGGGTTGGTGGTACTTCATCTTTATAACACACTCCAAGCCCCCCACCAATATCAAGATAGGAAATGTTAATATTATGATTTTTTAATTCATTTATTAAATTTACAACTTTTTTAAGAGCATCAACAAATGGAGAGGTTTTGGTAAGTTGAGAACCTATATGGCAATCTACTCCTAAAATTTCTATATTTTTTAATTGTTCAGCCTCTTTGTACCATTTAAGAGCCTGATTAATATTCACTCCAAATTTATTTTTCTTTAACCCTGTGGATATTTTTGGATGTGTCTGAGGGTCAACATCAGGATTCACACGGAGTGCAACAGGAGCTTTTTTATTTAAGCTCTCTGCAACTCTATTAATTGTGTAAAGTTCTTCAAAAGATTCCACATTAAACATTAAGATGTTACTTTCAAGTGCAAATTTTATTTCACCTTCAGTTTTACCAACACCTGAATAAACAATCTTTTTTGTATCAGCACCTATTTTCAAAACTCTGAAAAGCTCCCCACCAGATACTATGTCAAACCCACTTCCCAGTTGTTTAAAAATATTTAAAACTGATAGGTTTGAATTGGCTTTAACAGAGTAACATGTAATATGTTTTATTTTCTCAAATGAGCTATCAAAAACAGTAAAATGCCTTTTAAGTGTCTCATAACTGTAAATATAGATAGGTGTACCAACTTCTTCTGCTATTTTTCCAACAGGAACTTCTTCACAAAAGAGCTCTCCATTTTTATAAACAAAATTATCCATATCTATTAACCTCCATAAGAATCTATTCTGCAATAACTTTAATTGGTTTACTAAATTTACTTGGATTAAAATTTTTATCTATAGCTCTTATTTTATAATAATACACTTTACCTTTTTCAACATGAGAATCAAAGAAATACTCTTTTTTGATTATGCTATCATTAATCTGTTTATAATATTTTTCTCCCTCTTTCTTCCTGATTATATCATAACCATAAATATCATCTGAGACACTTCTTGCCCATTTTAAATATATTCCACCATTGGTAAAATATCCAGTGAATACCTGTGGTAATTCTGGAGGAGTGAGATCCTCTGGCACTGCTGAAACAGTAAATAATTTCCCCTCTATTAAAGTATTTTGATATTTGTATAAAGGGGCAACGTAAAAGGTATATTTTCTACCATTTTTAAGGTTCTTGACAATATAAAAGTTCTTTCCACTTTCTGTGCATATTAATGAGTAGTTATTGTTCTTATCCTTTTGGTATATATTAACTCCTTTTAAAATTATCTCTGGGATTTTGCTTTTATTCCATGATATCATAACACTTCTATCCTGAGGTAATGCTTTTATGTTGTAAATTATATTATCTTTATAAAACCATTGAAAGCAAACTTTATTTGAAAAATCACCTTTTTTACCATTTTTAATTTCAGCAACAACCGCATAACAATATTTAAAGTTATTCTCAAGATTCTCAATATTTATTGACACAGTTTTCTCATCTTCAAAGTTAACATAATCAAGCTTATCAATTTGCTCAAAATTCTCATCACATTTAAGACAATATTTAACTCCAACAGGTGCCTTAGACATATAAATATCATAAAATTTAATATCATTATCTTTTAAATTATCCCAGAATAGTGTCACTTGCCCATTCTTTATTTTAAAATCTACTTTTTTAATATCTGGTGCACCTTTAATAAAAGGTATTGTAGGAAATTTTTTTATTCCACATGCAGAAAAAAGTATTAATAAAACAATAAGGAAAAATTTTTTTGAAATATGTTTCACAATACCCCCCTTATTTTTTAAATTTCTCTATAAACTGATAATTCCTCTTAATTTGCTCTTTTACACAATCACCAGCTGTGCCACCATAAGAGTTACGTCTATTAATAGCTGACTCAACTTTAATAAAGTTAAAAATATCTTTATCAAATAGGTTTGAAAATTTTCTAAATTCTTCTATACTCAAATCAAATAACTCTTTATTGCTATCTATACAATATTTAACTATTTGTCCAGTAACTTTATGTGCATTTCTAAAAGCCATTCCTTTATTTGAAAGATAATCTGCAATTTCTGTGGCAGTAGAAAATCCGCTATCTGCCCATTTTTCAAGCTCTTTATTTTTAAATTTAATCTCTTTTATCATATCAATTGTAATCAAAAGGCTCTTTTTTACTGTATCTACAGTGTCAAATAGCGGCTCCTTATCTTCCTGCATATCCTTGTTATAAGCAAGAGGTAAGGCTTTTAAAGTGGTTAATATGGAGATAAGATTTCCATAAACTCTCCCTGTTTTCCCTCTGATGAGTTCAGGAATATCTGGATTTTTTTTCTGTGGCATTATGCTACTACCTGTACAAAAACCATCGCTTATCTCAATAAAGTTAAACTGTGAAGTAGACCAGAGAATAAGCTCCTCTGATAGTTTGCTTAAATGCATCATAACTATAGAGGAGTTTGAAATAAATTCAACTACAAAATCTCTATCAGCCACAGTATCAATGCTATTATCAGTTGGTGAGTCAAAACCTAATAAATTTGCAGTAAAAAATCTATCAATAGGAAAAGTTGTGCCTGCAAGCGCTCCCGCACCAAGTGGGCATTGAGAAATTCTCTCTTGAATTGAGCTAAATCTAAAAAAGTCTCTTTTAAACATTTCAACATATGCTAATAAATAGTGAGAGAGCAAAACAGGTTGTGCTTGCTGTAAATGAGTAAAACCTGGCATTACAATTCCAAAATTTTCATCAGCTTTTTTTACAAAAACTTCAATTAACTTTAAAAGAATATTTTTTATATTAACACACTCTTTTCGAACATACATTTTTACATCAACACTAACCTGGTCATTTCTGCTACGAGCAGTGTGAAGTTTCCCTCCTGTATCCCCTATAAGCTCTATTAACCTTGCTTCAATATTCATATGAATATCTTCTAATTCTTCTTTAAATTGAAATTTACCTTCATTAATTTCATCTAAAATTTGATTAAGACCATCTATGATTTTCTTTCCTTCATCCTGGGTTAAAATCCCCTGCTTAACAAGCATTTTGCAGTGAGCAATACTCCCTTCAATATCTTCAAAAAAGAGTCTTTTATCAAAACTAATTGATGCATTAAATTCATCTACTATCTTTTTGGTCTCTTCTTTAAATCTTCCTCCCCAAGGCTTCATATTAGCTCCTCTTTAATGATACTTGAAATTTCCTCAATATCATCTTCTGTTAATGTAGTTCCACTTGGTAAACAGAGCCCTTTCTTAAACAAATCTTCACTAACGCCATTTAAAAAGCATTTTGCCCCCTTAAAAACAGGTTGAAGATGCATTGGCTTCCAAAGAGGTCTTGCCTCAATTCTATGCTTTGAAAGTTTCTCTATAATTTTTAAAGGGTCTCCCTTTTTTAAAATAATAGTTGTAAGCCATCTATTTCCAAAGCTATTCTTTAATTCAGGCATAAAATAAACATCATCCACTTCTTTAAGTTTATCCGCATAACACCGGAAAATTTCTCTTTTTTTATCAATCCTTTCTTTCAAGACCTCCATCTGTCCCACACCTATTGCTGCAAGCACATTACTCATTCTGTAATTATAGCCAATCTCATTATGCTCATACCATGGAAAATTTTCTTTAGCCTGTGTTGAGTAAAATTTTGCTTTTTTAACATACTCTTCATTATTGCTAACCAGCATTCCACCACCTGAGGTTGTAATAATTTTATTACCATTAAAAGAAAAAATACCAATTTCACCAAATGTTCCTGTAAATTTACCATTGAACTTTGCACCAAGTGATTCTGCTGCATCTTCTATTAAAAATATATTGTTTTCCCTGCATATTTCATATATTTTTTCAATATTTGCAGGTTGACCATAAATATGAGTTACAATAAGAGCTTTTGGTTTAATCCCCTTTTTTTTAAAAAAATCTATTGCTTCAATTAGTAGCAGGGGGTCAAGATTCCATGACTGAAGCTCACTATCTATAAAAACTGGTGTTGCATTTTGAAAAATCACAGGAGATACAGAGCCAATAAAAGTAAATGTGGAACAAAGCACCACATCACCTTTGCCTATTCCTAAAACCTTTAGAGCAAGGTGAATAGCAGCAGTACCTGAACTAACTGCTGCTGCATATTTTATATCTACAAAATCAGAAACTGTTTTTTCAAATCTATCTATATACTCACCAACAGGTGCAATATAGTTGCTTTTAAAAACATCTTCTATATATTTTAGCTCATTGCCTCCCATGTGAGGTGGTGACAAGAAAATAGTTTTCACCATTAACTCTCCACTTTATTATTAATGCTATTTACAGTTGCCAAAATTTCACCGTCAGATAATTTTATATTTATATTATCCTGTGTATTAATATGCTTCACTGATGAAACTAATTTCCCATCTTTTTGAACCAGAGCATAACCTCTGTTTAAAATATTTAATGGGCTCAAATAGTGAAGGCTCTGCATTAAATTTGTAAATTTATCTTTTTTGATTTTATGAAGAGCAAAGTATCTTTTATATAGATTCTTTGATAAATAATCAAGTTTATCTTTAAAATTTTTTATTCTCATTTCAGGCGTGTGTTGTAATAACTTTAAGTGTAAATTTTTTATTCTATTTTCTCTCTCTTTTAGGTAATTTTTATAAAAAACAATAAGGTCTTTCTCTAAGTTATAAACTTTACTTTTTAAATTATATAATTTCCAGTTAAAATTAGTTAATTTTTGTGAAATATTTGAAATTTTACTTTTGTATTTAGAAAGAGTGCTATTCATTAAAAGCGTAAGCCTTTTTGTTAAATTATCCAAATGCAATATTACCTCATGCTTGTTTTTCACTACTATCTCTGCTGCTGCTGATGGAGTGGGTGCTCTAAGGTCTGCAACAAAATCTGCTATTGAATAATCAGTTTCATGACCCACAGCAGAAATAACAGGGATACTTGATTGAAAAATAGCCCTTGCAACATCTTCACTATTAAATGGCATAAGGTCTTCTAAACTGCCTCCACCTCTTGCAATAATAATTACATCAATTTTTTCTCTGAAATTTTCAAAAAATTTAAAAGCATCTACTATAAAACCTGGAGCATCATCACCCTGCACTTTTACTGGGTATATGAATAATTCTATACCTGCAAATCTTCTTTTTAATACATTTAATATATCATGAATAGCTGCTCCTGTAATTGAAGTTATAACGCCAATTTTTTCAGGAAATTTTGGAATTTCTTTTTTATACTTTTTATCAAATAACCCTTCTTTAGCAAGTTTCTTTTTCAACTGCTCTATTTTCAAATATAATTTACCAATTCCATAAGGCTCAAGATAATCAACTATTATCTGATACTCTCCCCTTGGCTCATACAGGGATAGCCTCCCTCTAACAAGAACTTCCTCACCATTTTTAAAATTATAATTTATTAAACTTTTTTGTCCCTTGAAAAGAACAGCTCTAATTGATGCTTTTTTATCTTTTAAAGTAAAATAGGTATGCCCAGACATTGGTGTAGCAATGTTGGAAACTTCACCAACAATCCAGATATCAAAAAATTCATCTTCAATAAGATATTTTATCTCTTCTGTTAATTCAGAAACTGTGTAAAATCTTTTATCTAAAATAGGTAAAATTTCTGCCATAAACTAAATTATATTAAAGTTTCTCTATATAGTCAAATAAAAAATTGACTAATATTAAATTGAAACTATTTTAATTAGAGATTGATTATGGAATATGGATAACAGAGGTTGGGTAAGTTAGGATATAAAATGTAGTAATGGAATTTAAAAATAATTAATTTTTAAACTTTATTTTAAGGAGGGAAAAATGGATTTAAATAAATTAACACAAAAATCAATTGAAGCATTGCAAGATGCCCAAAAATTAGCAATTCAGAGAAGAAATCAAAACGTTGATGTTGAGCATCTTGTATATACATTAATCACTCAAGAAGGGGGACTTGTTCCCACAATATTAACATCAATGAATGTAGATATTGAATCTTTGAAAAAAGATATAAATGCAGAGATAGAGAAAATTCCACAAGTTTCTGGACCTGGAGCTGATAGTGGGCAAATTTATATTACAAATAGGTTAAATAGAGTTTTTATTGAAGCTGAAAATGAGATGAAAAAATGGGGAGATGAATTTTTAAGTGTAGAAATATTGTTTTTAAGTTTATTTGCACTTGATAGCTCAGACAAAATAATTCAAATTTTGAATAAATATGGAATTTATAAAGATAACCTTGAAAGTTTAATAAAAAATATAAGGGGGGACGAAAAAGTGACAAATCAAAATCCAGAAGCAACTATGAATGCACTTGATAAATTTGCAATTAATTTAACCAAAAAAGCTGCTGAAGGCAAACTTGATCCTGTTATTGGTAGAGATGATGAGATTAGAAGGGTTATTCAGGTGCTCTCAAGGAGAACAAAGAACAATCCTGTTTTAATTGGAGAGCCAGGAGTTGGTAAAACAGCTATTGTGGAAGGTTTAGCACAAAGAATTGTAAATAAAGATGTGCCAGAAGGCTTAAAAGATAAAGAAATCCTTGCTCTTGACATGGGAGCATTAATTGCTGGTGCAAAATTTAGAGGTGAATTTGAAGAGAGGCTAAAAGCTGTTTTAAAAGAAGTGCAGAAATCAGAGGGTAAAATTATACTATTTATAGATGAATTGCACACTGTTGTTGGTGCAGGAGCAGCTGAGGGAGCAATGGATGCAGGAAATTTATTAAAACCTATGCTTGCAAGGGGAGAATTACACTGTATTGGAGCAACAACTTTAAATGAATATAAAAAATATATAGAAAAAGATGCTGCTCTTGAAAGAAGGTTTCAACCAGTTCTTGTTAGTGAGCCTTCTGTTGAGGACACTATTTCAATATTACGAGGTTTAAAAGAGAAATATGAAAACCATCATGGTGTGAGAATTAAAGACTCAGCTTTAGTTGCAGCAGCAGTTCTTAGTCACAGGTATATTAGTGACAGATTTTTACCAGATAAAGCAATTGACCTTGTTGATGAAGCAGCTGCAAGATTGAGAACTGAGATAGATTCCATGCCAAGTGAGCTTGATGAAATAACAAGAAAGGTTATGCAGCTTGAGATAGAAGCACAGGCTCTTAAAAAAGAATCAGATGAAGGTTCAAAAAAACGACTTGAAAATATAAATAAAGAGCTTGCAAATTTAAAAGAGAAAAAAACACAGCTTGAAGCTCAATGGAAGCAAGAAAAAGAGATAATTCAAGAGATACGTGATATTAAACGTGAAATAGAGGAAATCAAACTTGAAATAGAGAGAGCAGAAAGAGAGTATGATTTAAACAAAGCTGCTCAATTAAAATATGGCAAATTAAGAGAGCTTGAAATGAAGTTGAAAGAGAAAGAGGAGCAGGCAAGAAGCAGGTCTGGAAATAAACTTTTAAAAGAGGAAGTTGATGAGGATGATATTGCTCTTGTTTTATCAAGATGGACTGGAATACCAGTAACAAAACTTCTTGAAGGTGAAAAGCAGAAGCTTTTAAACCTTGAAAAACATCTACATGAGAGAGTAATTGGTCAGGATGAAGCAGTAACAGCAGTTGCTCAGGCAATATTGAGGGCAAGAGCTGGTTTAAAAGATCCCACAAGACCAATAGGTAGTTTCATATTCCTTGGACCAACAGGTGTTGGTAAAACAGAGCTTGCAAAAACACTTGCTGAAAGCCTCTTTGATGATGAAAATAGTATTATTAGGCTTGATATGAGTGAATTTATGGAAAGACATACTGTTGCTAAATTAATTGGTGCACCTCCAGGATATGTTGGATATGAGGAAGGTGGACAGTTAACAGAAGCAGTGAGGAGAAAGCCATATTCTGTAATTCTACTTGATGAAATTGAAAAAGCGCATCCTGATGTTTTTAACATCTTATTACAAATATTGGATGATGGCAGGTTAACTGATTCGCAGGGAAGAACTGTTGACTTTAAAAATACTGTAATAATTATGACATCTAACATAGGCAGTGAAACTATTTTAAATTATAAACCAGATGAAGATTTTGAAAAAGTAAAAAATACAGTTATCAATATGTTGACAAATTACTTTAAACCAGAGTTTTTAAATAGAGTGGATGAAATAGTAGTATTCCATGGCTTAACAAAGGAAAATATTAAAGAAATATTGAAATTGCAAATAAAATCATTGAACAAAAGATTGCAGGATAATGACATTAAAATAGAATTAACTGACAAAGCAGAAGATTTTATAGCAACTGTTGGCTATGATCCTCATTATGGAGCAAGGCCATTGAGAAGAGCTATACAACGATATATTGAAAATGCTCTCTCAAAAGAGATTATTGCTGGAAATATTAAACCAGGTGACCATATTTTGGTAGATTATGATGAAAATCAGGAAAAAATAGTTTTTAAAAAGAATAACTAATTGTTTGGCAGAGTGGCACTAAGCCACCTGCCAATTATCTTGAGACCGTTCAAAATTTAAAATTTTTAATTATTTTTACTACGCACTATGTACTAAATACTGCGCACTAATTTCAACGCACTCCGCACTGATTTCTAACCACTTACTACATATTGATTTTCACCACCACAGGTGATTCTATCCCAACTCCAGTAAAAATACACTGTCCCTGAGTATAGTGAGGAAGTCTTATTAGCTCTTCCTTGCCTATTCCCTCTACCACATCTGCAACCTGTGATATATCATTTGAATTTATCAGTCTGAATATTGCCTGTGTTGAGCATTGGCTGAGAATATCCTTTGACACATACGCTGGCCTCTGGGTAATTACAATCATACCAACCTGAAACTTCCTTCCCTCTCTTGCTATCTGTCTTATTGCTTTTGCTGAATAATTATTCTTACCTTCTCCCTCTGGTACAAAATTATGAGCTTCCTCTATTACAAACAGTGTTGGAAAATTTTTACTTGATTTTGCATGATTAAAAACACTTGACACTATATTTCCTGTTATCGTCCACATATCCTCTAATTCTCCTATTTCATCAAATGATATGCAGTAAATATCTGGTTTCTTAAAATCCTTCCATATCTCATCTGGTTCATCAAATGATATTTCATTGTTTTTTATTGCATCTTCTAAGTATTTTATAAAATCTCCATTTATGCCCTTTTCTTCAAGTAATTCTTTTATGTTTTTATTGCTTACAACATTGTAGCTGAATATATCAGCTATTGCACCTGCAACTTTGGTATTTTTCCTGATTTTAAAATACTCGCAAAAGTCATCTTCATCTGCAATATAGTAGGTTAAATACTTCCTTTTTATACATTCTTGATAATCTATCACATTCTTAGACGATAATTTTTTTAAATCTTTTTTATACTCACCATGAGGATCAAAAATTATTATTCTTGCTTTTTTAGATTTCACAAAGTACTCATATAGATATTTATCAATCATCTTTTTTACAAAATAAGATTTACCTGATCCAGTTGTACCAAACACTGCCATGTGTTTTGTAATAATTTCATCTGGATCTATTCCTGCCTCAACTTCTCTGTTGGAATATAGAACTGCTGGACTGCAATAGCGATTGGAAAACAATGCCTTTAATATTTCTGATGAAGCAATATAAACCTCTTTTGCAACATCAGGTGCTATTTTATTGTCTTCTCTTATTATTTCTTTATTTTTAATAAAAAATCTTCCTATTATGTTAACATTGCCCACATTTAGCTGTCCATACTCCAGGCTGTTTGCACTGATTATGCCTTTTATTTTGTTTGCAAGCTCTGAGAAGTTGGAAAATGTACTTATTAAACTTTCATTGTTCTCTTCAAGTGTGGGCTCATTGAAAAATGAAAAGTTGTACTTTCTCACTTCTCCAATCTGGCCAAGTACTATTTCATTACCATTTTCTCTTATTTCAACAAATTTACCATTCTCAAGCGGTCTTATCCCTGCTATTACAAAGCTGTGATGTGTTGTTTCATTTAAGGTAAATCCAAGCAGATCATCTGCTATTTCTGTTGATTCTTCCCATATTTTTTCAGCTATTTCAATTATTGCTTTTATCTCTTTTTTGTCCTTTAATTCATAACCTGTTTCAATATTGGTGCCTTTATTCTCCTCATCTCCAAATCCGCCACCTGTTAAATTGTAAGATCCAACTGATGCGTAAAAATCATCAACAATGTAAAGTTTGGAATGAAGATTTTTATTGTATTTTATTAAAAAAACATTTTTAAAGCTATCCACATATCTGAAAAATTCTTCATCTGTGTATTTTATATCTTCCATACTGCTCAATCTTATTACAATGTTAACCTTAATCTTTTTTGTAATTAATCTTTTTACAATCTCCTCTGTAAACACTTTTTTAAATGTTTCAGAAGTGATCCATGGAGAAATAATGTAAATCCTTTTTTTAGCATTTGAAATGGCTTTTTTTAGGCTATCAAGATTTGTTTCATTTGTTAAGATTTTGCTCATTGCAAGCTCCTTTAGTTGTTTTGAAACTCTATTGCATTGTTTAATATTTTTAAATAAAGTTTTTTATACTTTTCAGGCTCTATAATCTTAAAATATGGCAACCAGTGGAAGATCTGAATTTTAAAATCATTTTCATTTTTTACTGAAAAGCTAATTATTATATTTCCATTGGGCTGTGTGCTGATAATTTGCTGTTTAAAAAGATATTCTTTTCTCTGAAAATAATTTGCAACTTCCTTTTTCACCTCAACTGTTATACTTTCAAAATTCTCTTTATCTCCAACCTGCCACACAGATGTTAAATCTTTAATCTCATTATAAACTGAATTCTTTTTTAAAAATATCTCATCTGTTAAATACTCAACATTTTCCATTAAATCTAATGAGAATGTTTTTACTTTGTCCTCTCCTCTATCAATACCTGCCACGTACCATATACCTGAATAAAAAAGCACCTGATATGGCTCTATGTGGTAATATTTATCTTTGTATTTGAATTTTAACACATACCCTTTGCTAATAGCTGTTTCAATTAGATCTTTGTTGTATCTTATTTTTTCATAGGATATAACTCTATCAAAAATGATTTTGTTTAATTCATGTCTGGATAGATCCTTTGTTTTAAATATCTTTTTCAAATCCTTCCAGTATGTTTTGTCTTTATGTATGTTTTCTCCAAGCTCTATCAATGCACGCATTAATCTTATTAGAGATGAATCTTTAAGTTTATCATCAATCTCAGAAATTGTTTTCCATTTGTAAATCCCCTTCTTTTCTTGAATAATTGAATCTCTAAATGCATCTTTCAATACTTTCATGTACCTTCTTGCCTGTCGTTCAGAGCAATCAAGCTCTTGAGCTAAATCCTTTGTGGTAAATCTTTTTTTATTCACAATTAAAAGCAGAGCTTTTAAAGAATTTTCCAGAGCATTCATACCCACTCCTTGTTTTACTTCCCCCTTTATCCTTCAACCTTGAACACTTTTAACGAATATGAGTTAATGCGAACATGCGTAAATGCGTTCTATATTCATTTTTTAACATTTAGTCATTAGTCTTTAGTCTTTAGTCGTTAGTCGTTAGTCGTTAGTCTTTTTGTCTTTAACCTTTATCCTTTAACTCTTAACTCTTAACTCTTAACCCTTAACCCTTTACCCTTAACCTTCCTCCGCACTCCGCACTGATCTCTATTGACTCTTTACTTATTCTCAAAACCAATTGTTTTTTTGCATGC
>CAZIZE010000009.1:0-91998 GCA_964543655.1 uncultured bacterium | reverse complement strand
ATTGCACCACCCTCCATAGGGAGACCAGCTTTTATCATTGCCTGTCTACCAGGGTTTTGTCCAAGTCCACATGGTAAAACATTACCCATAATAACTTCATCTACCATGTTTTTTTCAATGTTTGCCCTTTTAACTGCTTCTTCAATTGCCATTGCACCAAGATCAGTAGCTGAAAAACCTGATAGTGCACCATTGAAATTCCCTATAGCAGTTCTACAAGCTGAAACTATAACAACTTTTTCCATATATAAACCCCCTTTTTGGTTATTAGTTATCAGTTATTAATTAACAGTTATTAGTTGTTGATAGTCATTAATTCCCAATAGTTAATCACCGACCACTACCAATTATCTACCAATTACCAATTACCAATTACCAACTACTAACTACTAACTACTAACTACTAACTACCAACACCTACTCTATATTCACTTTTCCTCTTCAAGAAGTTTTTCAAGGATCCTTTTTTTGTAACTTAATATATCCTCTTTTAAACTTTGTAAATTTGCAATTTTTTCATCTATTTCAAATATTTTTTCATCGAACATTTCTATAAGGCGAGGAATATAGCTTTTATCTTTCTGATGGCCTCTATAAAGTCTTTCAAGTTCCTGAATTTGAGAAAGTTTAAGACCAAGAAGTTTCAATTTTTTTATAAATTTCAATCTAACATAGTCTTCTTCATCATAAACCCTTTGAGCACCATCTTTTCTGTCCGCTTTTTTTAAAAGTCCAATTTCTTCGTAATATCTAATTGTTCTTGGAGTAGTTTGTAATTTTTTTGCAAGCTCACCAATTGTGTATTTTTTATTCTCGTCAAATGTAAAAGATTTGATAATAGTGCTCATTGCTATATAATCTCTTCCTGTTTCAATTTTTCTAAATCCTCTTTTGTATATCCAAGTTTTGAAAAAATTTCTTCATTATTTTCCCCAAATTTAGGGTGAGTATTTTTTTGAAATTTTATGGAATTTATTTCAAGAGGATTTTTTATATGTTCAGTGTCTCCATCAATTGGATCAGGTATTTTAAATGTAATTTTTCTTTCTTCAACATATGGCTGATTAAAGGCTTCTTCAAGGTTTAAAACTGGCTCCACACATATATCTTCTTTTGCAAAAATTTCTCTCCATTGGTCAAAAGTTTTGCTTTTAAATATTTGAGAAAGTTCAGCAATAAGTTTTTCTTGATACTCTTCTTTTGTGTTTAATCCTTTCCACTCTTCTTTACCCATAACTTCACAGAATCTTTTCCAAAATTTATCTTCAATAGGAGCTACTGAGAAAAATCTTCCATCCTTTGTCTCATAAATATTGTAACAGGCAAAACCACCATTAAAAAGATTATCTGCAATATCAGGAATTTGCCTATCAAAGAAATATTTTGCTCCAACCATTGATAGAAACGAGAAAAGGCCATCAAGCATAGCTGCATCTATGTATTGAGCCTTTGCTCCTCTTTCACGGTTAAATAGCGCTGTTAAAATACCTATAATTCCAACAATAGCACCAGCCATGTCAGCTATTTGTACGCCTAATATTGCTGGTTTTTTATTTCTACATCCAGTAATACTGAGAATACCTGATAGAGCAAGGTAGTTAAGATCATGGCCAGCCTTTTTTTTAATAGATGTGTTTTGTCCATAACCTGTTATAGAGCAGTAGATAATACTATTATTTATTTTGCTTAAAGTTTCAAAGTCAACTCCAAGTTTTTCAGCAACTCCTGGTCTGAAACTTTCCACAACAATATCAGCATCTTTTACTAATTTATAAAAGATTTCTCTACCTTTTTCCTTTTTTAAATTTAAAGTTATGGATTTTTTATTCCTATTTACACCAATGAAAAAAACGCTATTTTCTTTTTTTATAGGTTGCCAGTTCCTAAAATAATCCCCAATCCCCGGGTCCTCTATTTTTATGACTTCAGCGCCCATATCGCCAAGTAACATTGTGCAATATGGGCCAGGTAATAACCGTGAAAGGTCAAGAACTTTAATATTTTTAAAAGGTGAATTATTTATCATTTTCTTTCCGTTTATTAATTAATTTGTAAAATCTTGAAGTAATGCATAAGATTACAGCAATGAAAAAGAGAAAAGCTATTAAATCCCACCATCTAACACTACTTATAGCCTGTGTGTGAAATTTTAGAGTTTGAGAATTGTGGCATTTATTACAATATGTTGGGTCTAAATTCTTTTCACCGTGAACAACAGAACCATGGTGACATGCAAGACAGTTGGAATCTGTGTATTTGTCTCCAGTAGCAAATTTTTCATGAGCAGAAATTCTAAATTTACCCCAAAAATTTTTGATATTGGTATGGCATGATGTACATGTATCTTTGAGGTTGTTAATATTTACTTTTGAAAAAGGATTGTTTTTAGGTAAAATCAAGTGTTTTCCATGGCATTTGTAACACATAAAAACACCTTCCTTTTTATTGAAAAGAGCTTTAGCATGAACACTCTTTTTCACTCCAGCCATTTTATCATGACAATCAAGGCAATTAACAGGAGATTTAAAACCTTTTCCATGTTTTGTATCAGCTTCTGTATGACAATCTGTGCATCCTATTTCTGATGAATGGACACTTTTTTTAAACAGCATAGCTTCATTTTTATGGCATTTGGCACAATTCTGTGCAAAGGTAAAACCAGCTAAAATAACCATTGCCATAAGATTTATAGTAAAATATAAAAAAAACTTTTTCATTTTCTACTCCTTTCTTTAATTGGAATTTTCATCAACAATTTCTGCTATGTCTTTTGCGCCAATTTCTTCCTCTTTGTTAAATTCTTTGATACCATCACTAATCATTGTAAGGCAAAAAGGACATGCTGTGGCAAAAATTTCTGGTTTTTTTTCAAGTCCCTGCTTAACTCTTTCATTGTTGATTCTTTCGCCAATTGTCTCTTCCATAAACATTCTTCCACCACCTGCTCCACAGCAGAAACCTTTAATTCTATTTCTATCAAATTCCAATAATTGAACCCCTTTTATACTTTGCAAAATTTCTCTTGGCTCATTGTAAATATCGTTCCATCTACCAAGGTAACATGAATCATGGTAAATAATTCTCTTTTTAAGCTCTTTATCTATTTTGATTTTTCCCTGAGCAATTAAGTCATTGATTAGCTGGGTATGGTGTATAACTTCGTAATTACCACCAAGATCTTTGTAATCTTTTGCAAGAGTATTAAAGCAATGAGGGCATGCTGTAATAATTTTTTTAACACCGTAATTATTCATTGTCTCAATATTTTCTTTTGCTATATTTTGATAAAGATATTCACTTCCTGCTTTTCTTGCTGGATCACCACAACATTTTTCTTCTGTGCCAAGAATGGCAAATTTAATACCAGCCTTTTTCATTATATTTACCATTGCAATTGATACTTTCTTATATCTATCATCAACAGCACCAGCACAGCCTGGCCAGAAAAGATATTCTATTTCCTCTTTATTTTCCACTTCAGCCATTATTGGAACATCTAACCCTTCTGTCCAATCAGCTCTGTTTGCCTGACCAACACCCCAAGGATTGCCATTGTTTTCTATATTTCTAAATGCAAGTTGAAGTTCATTACTCATTTTACTTTCCATAAGAACAAGGTATTGTCGTAAATCTATAATTTTATTAATATGTTCTATCATCATTGGGCAATTTTCCATACACGCCATACATGTTGTACATGCCCAGATTTCATCCTCTGATAAAACTTTATTTATAATTTCTTCTTTTGTCTCTGAATTGTAATTTTCCATATAGAGTTTTAATTTTTGGATAACTTCCTTTGGATTTAAAGGTTTGCCAGTAAGGTTGGCAGGACAATTATCAGCACATCTACCACATCTAACACATGCATCAAGGTCAAGTAGCTGTTTCCATGTGTATTGCTCAATGTTATTAACTCCAAATTCTTCCATTTCTTCAAGGTTGTCTGTTCTAATGTAACCTTTATGTTTTAAATTTCTAAAATATAAATTTAAAGGACCGGTTACAAGGTGAAACATTTTAGAGTATGGAATATATGCAATTAATAGTAACACAATTATAAAGTGAATCTGCCAGATTGCAGCTAAAACCGCTGGTGAAGCCGGGATAAAATGAGAAATAAAAGCTCCAATTGGTGAATATTTGGCATATTCATGCCCCATTATTGCAATTCGTGCTCCTTCAACAAGAAAACCAGAGCAATAAATTGCAAATACAATTATAAGTGAGAGATAGTCTTCATTTTTAGTGTCAAAACCTTTATCTTTAACAAATAATCTTCTAAGAAAAAATATAATTGTACAAATAATGCCTGAAAGACCGAGCAAATCAAGAAATAGAGATAATGTGTTTGCTACAGGTTTTGAAAGAGTAAAATTGGTTTGTGCAGCAATTATAATAATAAAAGGGATTAAGCATGAGTAAAAAATGAAAAAATGACTGAAACCTTGTAATTTTTCTCTGAATAATCTTGTATGGCCAAAACCAATTTGGAAGATGCCGCCAGCTCTTGTAGTGGCATCATCAAATCTGTTTTCTGGCCTACCCATTTGCCACATTTGAAATCTTTTGAATAATCCATGCCCAAAGAGAAAAATAGCGATACTTAAAAGAAAAAGGTCGAATGCTCCTATCATAATTTCCTCCTTCAATTCATGTTGACGTTTACGTCAACGCCCATTAATTAAATTTGTAACAAAAGTCAAGAAAAATTTTGATATTTAAAGTTATTTTAATAAAAAGTTTTGTATACAAAATACAAAGATAGCAGTAATAGAAAGATGTTTGGATTTATATAAAAGCAACTTTAAAGTAAAAGATTTTTCAGGCTAAAGCCCTCAAAATAACAGCTTTTGTGGTAAATAGAAGCAATTGTAGAAAAAATGCTGTTGGATTTTTTATTTGATTTTGTATTAATCATTAGTTTTTTGTTTCTTATTGCCAATCGCTAATACAAGGTCACGGCTCAACGTGCATAGTTCAACGTTGAAAGGTAAGTATATTGCAGATGTTGTTTCAATTAGAAAATTGCATAACAACAGATTTTAGTTGACTTTATATTTTTTATTTGAGATGAAAAATTTAAAGGAGTTATCTATGAAAAGAAAAATTTTGATATTTTCAATGCTCTTTCCTCTTATTTTTTCAGGAATTTTATTTGCAAAGTTTGGTCTTGACCCAGAGGGAACAATTAATTCATTTAATCCTCATCATAAAAAAGAAATTGCACTTACCTTTGATGCTTGTAGTGGTAGGTATGATAAAGAGCTTATTAATTTTTTAATAAAAAATAAAATCAAGGCAACGTTGTTTATTAGCGGTAGGTGGATTGATAAAAATTCAGATACGTTAAAAAAATTAGCAAAAAACCCTCTTTTTGAAATTGAAAATCATGGGCTTACTCATAAACCTCTTTCCATAAATTGTAAATCTGCCTATGGAATAAAAGGTACCTGTTCAAAAAAGGAAGTTATAGATGAAATAATGAAAGAAGAGTATAAAATTTATAGAGTTACAGGTATTAAAACAAAATATTTTAGAGCAGGTACAGCACATTACGATACTGAAGCAATAAAAATAGCAAACAATCTTGGTTACAAAGTTATTGGTTTTACTGTAAATGGTGATTTTGGGGCAACTGCAAGTGTAAAAAAAATTTACAGTCAAGTAATTCATGCAAAACCTGGCTCAATAATCCTTGCACATATGAATCATCCAGAAAAAAATACTTTTGAAGGTTTTAAACCAGCATTGTTATATTTAAAGAAAAAAGGGTATAAATTTGTAAATCTTGAAGAAGTTTTAAAGTAATTTATCCAATTATTTTGAATTTTTCAAATATTTTTCTCTTAAAGGAATTTTGGTAATTTTACCAGAACCTGTTTTAGGTAGAGAATCTACAAAATCCACAGATTTTGGTGCTTTATATGATGCGATTTTGCTCTTTACAAATTTTATAATATCTTCTTCAGTTGCTTCCATGTTAGGCTTCAGCACGACTACTGCTTTAACAGCCTCACCCCATTTTTCATGAGGGACACCAATTACTGCAACTTCAAGAACAGCAGGGTGTTCATAAATTACATACTCAACCTCAGTAGAGTAAACATTTTCACCACCAGTTACTATCATATCCTTTTTTCTATCAACTATATTAACATAATTTTCTTTATCAACAGTTGCCAAATCACCAGTTTTTAGCCAGCCATCCTCTGTAAATGCCTTTTTTGTTTCCTCTTCATTTTTCCAGTAACCTGGTGTTACAATATCTCCTTTTACTATAATTTCACCAACCTCTTTATCATTTTTTTCAACTTCTTCTCCTTCATTGTTTACAACTTTTAAGGATACACCAAGAAATTCTCTCCCTGTTTTTGCTTTAAAGTTAAGCTGCTCTTCATATGGAAGAGTTTCTAAATGTTTTTTTAATATTGAAACTGTAAGGTAGGGGCTGGTTTCTGTCATACCATAAGTTTGTATATAATCACAGCCAAATTTTTTAATAATTTCCCTGACAAGCTCAGGTGCTATTGGAGCTCCTCCACTTAAAATTACTCTCAGACTTGATAAATTGAAATTTTCCATTTCAGGATAATTAATAAGCATATTGAGCATTGTTGGTATCATATTACTAATTGTAACCTTTTCATTTTCAATTAAAGAAAGAACCTTTTCTTCTTTAAAGTCAGCAACCATTGTATGTTTTGCTCCAACAGCAGTAAATGCAAAAGTAGACCAGGCATCAGCAAGGTGAAACATTGGCGCTGCATGAAGCCAATTATCCCTATCAGTAATATTAAATTCAGCAATTGCACAAATTGCATGAGTTGTAACATTTTTATGAGTAAGCATTACACCTTTTGGCTTACCTGTGGTGCCACTTGTATAGTAAAGATGTGCAATATCTGTATCTTTGATTTCAACTGGAGTAAAGTTAGGGTAATTATCATTTAAAATGTTTTCAATATAATCACCGCCTAAATCTGTGTCTTCTGAAGATGTCCATATAATTTGAGATAAAATATTTTTAATAGGTTTTAGTTGCTTTATATATCTTTGATTTGCAATTAAAAGTTTGGATGTAGAATTTTCAAGAATATATTTTATCTCATTTGAGGAAAGTCTGATATTTATAGAGTTCAAAATTGCACCGCATAGAGAAGCTGCATAATATGCCTCAAAATAGTAATGGCAATTAAAATGCATAATAGAAATAACATCTCCCTTTTTAATTCCTTTAGATTGCAGGTATGATGCAAGTTTAACAACACGATTATATACTTCTCTATATTTTAATCTAATATCTCCACATACAATAGCTTCATATTCTGGATAAAGCTTGTTAGCCTTTATAAGAAAATCATGTATAAGCATATACAAACCTCCCTTTATTTAATTATCAACTATTAAGAAGTTTTTTCTTTTCTGTTAATTTTTTGAAAAATACAAAAGCACCAGGAATCATAACTATCAAATTAAAATATATATGAGGATAGAAAAGTAATACACCGCAAACTGACATAATAGCTCTTTCTAATTTGTTCAGATTTGTTTTAAGAAATCCAGTTGAGCCTGCTGTGAGAAATACGATGGCAATAACAGTGAGTAAAAACCTGAGTGCAATTATTCCAAAAGCATATAGCCCATGATAATTTTCTAAAATAGGGATAATTAAAGTCCCTGTACCAAAGTATGAGCAGATAAATGAAAGGCCAATTAAATACTTTGGAAGAGCAACAAGTGCTGAATAAATCCCTGTTTCTATAGGGTTTGTTCCAAAAACTGATGATGCTGCATACACTGATAAACCAACTGGTGGAGTAACTTCAGCAAGTACAGCATAATAAAATAGGAACATATGTGTTGCTAAAAGAGCTGCGTTCTCAGGAATCCCAGCAGCTATTGCAAGTTTCTGAATAGCTGGGGCAGTTAATGCAGATGTAAGAACATAAGTAGCAACTGGTGGCACACCCATACCAAGTATTAAACTAAAAACTGCTGTAAATAAAAGAGCAAAAAGAAGGTGCCCATGAGATACAACAGTAAGAAACTCAGAAAATTTTGATGCAAGCCCAGAAGTAACCATTATTGTCATAACAATATTAGCACATACAACAGCAACACCAATATGAATAAGGCTTTCAAATCCTTTGGCAAAACCTATGAAAATATTTTTTACAGGAGGTCTTAATTCTTTAGCAAGGTAAGCTATAATAATAAATGAAAAAATAGCAAGAACAACAGAAATATTTACAGCAAGACCTCTATAAATAAAGAATATTATGAGAATGATCGGAATAAAAACATAGCTATTTTTTAAAGCATATTTTTTGTTAACATGTTTTGCAACTTCAATTGGCTTTAAATGTTCTCTATGCACATAGAAATCGTTGTAAAGCCATATACCTAAAAGATAGAGTAACATTGGTCCAATTGCCATAATGATAATCTGAGTATAAGGAATTGATAAAATTTCCACCATAATAAATGAGATTGTACCCATAATTGGTGGTGTAACATAGGCAATAGAACCAACAGTAGCAACTATTCCTGCACCAATTAATTTGTTGTAATTTGCTCTTGTGTATAAATCTCTGGTAATAGTTGCAACAAATTGAGTATCTGCTGCACCTGAGCCAGAGAAAAGCCCCATAAACACACCAAGTATACTTGAAACCCTACCTGGAGAAGCAGGGCTTTTCCCAACCATTGCAAGAGCTATATTTGAAATAACCCTACCAAAGCCAAGTTGAGTAATAACAGCTCCAAGAGTTGTAAAATATACAAGGTATTTAAGAGAAACACCTGTAATAACACCAAATAAGCCTGCTTCTGTTTCACAGTAAAGCTTTCCTAAAACCATATCAATATCAAAACCAGGTCCTGAAAAAGTACCAGGTATTGCATCTCCATAAACATTATAAAGGATAAATATGAGCACAAGAATTGGTAAAACAGAACCTGAAGTCCTGTAACTCAGCGCAAGTACAAGGTATACTTCACCAAAAGCCATTACAAGGTCAAATGGCTCTGGATTAATTGCTCTATATATCAATGAATTGTAATTGATAATCATATATAAAGTAGGTAAAAATATTAAAATAGCAGCTATTAAATGACAAAAGTGAAGTTTTTTTGGAAAAAGTAGTGGTAAAATAGTAACACACCAAAAAATTGTAGCATAAATTTTATATTGAATATCTAAGTCAAGGTTGTAAAAAGCATATAAAGGAACAAGTGATAGGATGAAAAAAATAATGCCGCCAATGGTAATTTTTTGCTCTTTTTCACCTTTGTCAAAAATAATTAAGTATCCTGCAAGTAAGAGGAAAAATACGTGTATGGCACGCTTTACTTGAGTAAGATTAAATATTGATATATGATAGTTTGACAAAGGTGTAAAAGGATGAATAACAACATATATATGATATAAAGTTGCTATTAATAAAACTGAGAAAATAATTTTTTTTAAAATATTTTTTTCGGTGGCCATAATACCTCCAATGTTATGCAGCTATTTTTCACTTCAGTGGAGAAGCTTCCGAGAGTAACCTTAATCCCTACAATGGAACAATAAAATAACTCTCTTTCTTTCTCTTTTTTCAAAAGGTTATTAATATCATAAGTGCCTGAAGTGTAATAATTTTCCGTTTTTTCATCTGTATCCATACGAAAATGATTAAACTCATCAGAAAGATCAAACAATATTTTCACTTTCCCGCCAGTAACAGAATTGGTAAACTCAACTCTTCCTTTTGTCCATGCCCATAAAAGAATAACTTTTTCATATTTATCTGTAATAATTTTTACTGGCCTTACATAGATAAATAAAAATGAAAACAAAAAAATAAAAAAGAGGGTAATAATTACCCCCTTTTTCTTTTTAATAGGATAACTCATTGTTATTACTTAATTGCTCCAACTTCTTTAAAATATTTAATTGCACCAGGATGGAAAGGAATAGTTGTTTTGCCTATAAATTTAGCGGTATTTTTTACTGTTGTAAGCTTAGCAGGTTTAATAGCTCTGTGTAATTGGTCAATATGCTCAAAAACAGCTTTTACAATTTTGTAAGCCATTTCTTTAGGCATGCAAGCTGGTGCAAGTACCCTATTCCAGAATCTGATTGTAGGAGTATCCTTAGAAGAGCCATAAGTTGATGCTGGAATAACTCCTGTCTCTGCAAGACCTGGAAATTTTTCATCAAAGAATTTTACTATTTTGCTATCTTTTGGAATCATTACAAAAGCAATTTTTTTACCTTTTCTTTTTAATGTTGTAGCAAGCTCAACAATAGAGCCTGTTGGAATACCACCTGACCAGAAATATGCATCAATTGTTCCATTTGATAAAGCTTCAGCAGATTCTTTGGCGCCAAGCTTTTCCCATTTTTTAAATGAGTTTGGGTTAACTCCTGCTGCTTTTAAAACAAGATTTGCTGTAAACTCTGTTCCAGAGCCAGGTGCACCTGTGGAAACTCTTTTTCCTGCGAGATCTTTTACTGTTTTAATTCCAGAATCTTCTGTTGTTACAATTTGTAAATAATTAGGATACATTAACCATAAAATTCTTGTAGGTGCTGGTTTATTTTTAAACTTTGGATGAATTCCTTTGTATGCAACATAAGCTGAGTCAGGTAAAGATAGAGCACAGAAGTATAAATTCTTTTTAGGGTTGGTTTTGTCTCTAACAAGTAAATTATTATCAATAGAAGCTGCTGTTTGGATAGCTGTAGCTTGATAAGGAGTGTTTTGTGTTATTATAGCAGCTACCTGAGTTCCATAGTAGAGATAAACTCCTCCAATACCACCTGTGGTAAAGATGATTCTAACTCTTTTTGCATAACTTGTGCTAAAACCTGCAAAAATAAAAAATGCAAGAAGTAATGCTGTAAAAATCCTTTTCATTTCTCCCTCCTTTGAATTTTTTGGAAAAATTTTGTATACAATATTTATTAGCACAATGTTATATAATTTGTCAAACAGAATTTCTATAATAGATTTTTTGAATATTTGAAATCAAGAAATTTTTGATATTTTGAGAATATTGATGATACCTTCCATTAACATCTGGGCTCCAATAACAGCTAATATAAGCCCCATTAATCTTGTAATTATTTTCATTCCACTTTCACCTATGAATTTTATCATTTTTTGACCAAAAATGAAGCATATAAAAGTGATAATGCACAATATTCCAAACATAATTATTGTAAGAAAAATACCTAACCATCCTTCATGTGATGAGTAATTCATGGCTGTAGCAATTGTACCTGGGCCTGCAAGAATAGGAACAGCAAGAGGTGATACAGCTATATCAATATCACTACTCTGCTGATGTTTATGCATTTTAGATGCTTCACCATGTAACATCTGATAACCTATTATAAATACAAGGATGCCACCTGTTAATTTTAATGCAGTTAAAGTTATACCAAAAAGGTTGAATATAGCTTTACCAGCAACTGTAAAAGCAAATACTATACAAAAGGAGATTAATAAAGATTTGAATGCTATTTTTTTCTGTGAAGTGTGGCTTTCTCCCTCAGTTAAACCAACAAAAACAGGGGTATTTGCAATAGGATTCATAATTGCAAAAAACCCTAAAAATACAGTTATAGCATGTTGAAGCATTTTACTCCTCTATAAGTGGAAAAATTAATGTGAAAGTGGTGCCAATATTTAATTGGCTTTTTACTTCAATTTTACCATTACACGATTCTACAATATGTTTGGCTGTTGCAAGCCCTATACCTGAGCCTTTTTGAGCTCCAACATAATCTCTTTTTGTAGAAAAAGAGATATTGAAAATTTTTGACAAATTCTCCTCTTTTATTCCAGCACCATTATCACAAATTTTTAAATAAACCAAATTCCTCTTTTTTTCAATAATAATTTCTGTTTGATTTTTTTAAAAAGAAATAGAAAAAAAATGAAATAGCGAAAACAATAATACTTATAAATTGAGATGTTGAAAAAATTCCTATATGTCCTCGAGGATCTCCTCTAAAAATTTCTACTATAAATCTACCTACTGAGTAAAGGATTCCATATAAACAGGTTGTTTCTCCATTAAATTCCTTTTTCTTTTTGAAAATAAAGATTAAAATTATAAATATTAAAAAATCAGAAATTGCATGGTAAAGCTCTGTTGGATGTAAATAAACATTCAATGGTGCAAGGCTTTCAGGATTGGTAAATTTGATTGCCCAAGGCAGATTGCATGGCTTACCATAACAACAACCAGCTGATAAACAACCAAGTCTTCCAATAGCCTGACCAAGTGGTAATGCTGTTGCAAAAATATCAGTTATTTTAAGAATAGGGGTATTTCTATTTTTTGTATAATGATAGATAAAAAGACTTAAAACTGCAAATATAAATCCTCCATAATAAACAAGGCCACCTTCCCATATTTTTAATATTTCAAAAGGATGTTTAATATAAAATTTATACTCAATAATAACATAAAAGAAACGTGCTCCTATAATAGCAAAGATGAGCATATAAAAAGCATAATCAACCACAAGATTTTTAGAAAGCCCCTCTTTTTCTGCAAGCTTTTGTGAAACAAAAAGTGCTGTCATAAAACCAAGAGCAACAAAAAAGCCGTAAGTATGTATTTCTATGCCAAAAAATTTAAAAAGAATTGGATGCATTACAACCTCATTTTTTATGAATGAAAATTTCAATAAATATTACAATTATGCCAATAGTAATGTATGAATCAGCAAAATTAAATGCTGGCCAATGAAAGCTTTTATAATAAATATCAAAAAAATCAACAACATATCCATAAAGTGTCCTGTCTAAAAGATTCCCAATAGCACCTGAAATAATTAAAGTATAGCCAATTAATGAAAGTTTGGAAATTTTTTTGGAAAAAAATATATAAATAATTAATGCAGCACAAGCAAAACATGGTAACCAGATTAGAAAGACTTTTTTCCAGAATTGAGGGAGTGTGGAAAGCAAGCCAAAAGCGACTCCTCTATTTTTAACATAAATTAAATTAAAAAAATTTTTTATAACAGTAATTGAAGTAAATGAATAAAAATTTGTTTTTACAAAATATTTTGATGCCTGATCTATAATAACTAAAATTATAATTGAAATACTGATTCTAAGAATTCGGCTTCTCAACGTGTTGCTCCTCGGGACTTACATTGTAGATGGACTTTTCACCTCCTAATAATTCTTTGCTGCTCATTTTTTGCCATTTTTTATCAAAATATTTATATACACCATTTATTTTCACGGGCACTCTTGAACTTCTTGGATCTTTGTCTCTTAAAAAATTTAATGTAACATGATATAATCTTGTGTGAGGATTAAACCTTATTCTACTAACTGGTGCACCATCAAAATCATCAACTGTAAGTTCTGATAATTTAAGAGGGGGAATTTTATAAGTTTCTGAAAGCACAATATGGCTATATCCAAAGTTACACTCCTCTTTTTCCAGGCTTTCTATTGTAGAGTCTTCAGATGAGTTTACAAAAATTGATATTGTATCACGTGTGCCTGGAGTTTTAAATAGATGCTCACCATAAAATCCAGTTAATGTATCTTTAAAAACTTTGTGCTCCGGCTTGGGATTGCATTCAATTACAATAAGCAAATCAAGTTCCTGGCGTTTGGTGAAGTAGAGCTGATTGGCTTTTTTTACAATTGAATAAATATTTGACCAATAATTGTCCCTATATACATAATCAAAGCATATTAGAGACATAAAATTAAAAGGTACCATTGTAGATGAAAAAAGGTAAAAATATTTGCTCCTGTAAAGATCCATATTAATATCAAGAGATTCTTCACCAAAAAAAGGATGAGTTTTGGCTTGTAAAAAAACATTCAAAAAATTGTTGTTATCCTTTATAATAATAAATTCAAGGTTAACAGGCTTATCTGAAGGAATATCATTTATATCATTTTCTACAATTTTAAAGGCTTCTTCATTAAATTCTTTATATTTTTCAAGGTATCGATAAAATTGTTCAAAGTTAATATGGTCACTTCCAAATATTACCACGCTGTTTTTTTTTAATTTTTGGTTTAAAAGATTTATTAATTTTTCAATGTATTGAGAAGGGATGCTATCTTCTGGAAATATAATATAGTTGCTGTTTGAGATTTTGCACGTAGTGTCATCATATTTTTCAAAAATATTTTTCAGCATTTCCCATTTTACATTAGGATCTTCATTTTTATATAAAAAATCTTTTCTCTTTAATCTGCAGGGAATCTGAGAGATTAAAATATTTATATCACTAAGATTGGGAAAAAAGAGTGGCACATATTTGTCTATAATTGCTATCATTTCCCTTTTACTCAAAATATTTTCTCCCTTTTGCATTTTTTGGAATTTTGTTAAAAATTTTATCAAGTATAAACTTTGTACCCTCTGTAATGTTGTAGTTTAGATAATTTCCTTCATTTACCCAGCAGTATTCATTTATCTCATTTTTATTAATTTTTAAATTATAATTTTCCACTTTTGTTTCAAAATATATAATCAGGTATTGAATGTCAGCAAAAAAAACTTCAAATATATCAAAAATTTCAGCTTCTGTAACTGTAAGTCCAACTTCTTCCTTTACTTCTCTAACAACACATTCATATACAGATTCTCCCTGGTCAAGCTTACCACCTGGCATAACGTATTGGTTGTAAAATGGTGATATTGCACGTCTGGTAATCAATATAGAGTTATTATTTTTTATTATTCCCACACATGCAACTTTAATCATTTTTTAATCTTAACCTGAGAGAGTTTAATTTAATAAATCCTTCTGCATCAGCTTGATTATAAACATTGTCCTCTTCAAAAGTGGCAATCTCTGGATTGTATAATGAATAATCAGATTTTCTCCCTGCTATTATAACATTGCCTTTGTATAATTTAACTTTAACTGTGCCTGTAACATTTTTCTGGGTTTCATCAATGAGCTTTTGCAACATTTCCCTCTCTGGAGAGAACCAGAAACCATTGTATATTAATTCTGAATATTTTGGCACAAGAGAATCTCTAATATGCATAACTTCTCTATCCATTGTAATTGATTCTATAGCCCTATGGGCATGATAGAGGATTGTCCCACCAGGTGTTTCATAAACACCTCTTGATTTCATCCCAACAAATCTATTTTCCACAATATCAATTCTGCCAATTCCATGTTTGCCACCTAATTCATTTAATTTTTCAAGAAGGTTTGCAGGAGATAGATTTTCTCCATTAATAGAAACAGGTATGCCTTTTTCAAAAAATATTTCCAAATATTCAGGTTTATCAGGTGCTTTTTCTGGAGATACACTCATAACAAACATATCTTCATCTGGCTCATTCCAGGGATCTTCCAAAATACCACCTTCAAAGCTAATATGAAGTAAGTTTCTATCACTGCTGTATGGTTTTTCTTTGGTAACAGGAATAGGGATATTATGTTTTTTAGCAAAATCTATTAATTTCTCCCTTGAGTTTAAGTCCCAAATTCGCCATGGTGCAATAACTTTGATATTTGGATTCAACGCATAATAGGTCAACTCAAATCTTACCTGATCGTTGCCTTTACCTGTGGCTCCATGGCATACTGCATCAGCTCCTTCTTTTTCTGCTATTTCTATCTGCTTTTTTGCAATTAATGGTCTGGCAATTGAAGTACCAAGCAGGTAATAGTTCTCATAGATAGCTGCACCTTGAAACATGGGAAATACATAATCTCTAACAAATTCTTCTTTTAAATTTTCAACATAAACTTTACTTGCGCCTGTTTTTAATGCTTTTTCTTTGATTCCTTCAAGCTCTTTGCCCTGTCCCAAATCTGCTGCAAATGCAATTACCTCGCAATTGTATGTTTCTTTTAACCATTTTAAAATTACAGAGGTATCTAAGCCACCAGAGTATGCAAGAACTATTTTATTTATTTTCATATTTTGCCTCCTTATAAACTGATTGTAATTTTAATTTTTATTAAAAAGATAGAGTAACAAAATATAGATTAAAAATCAAACTATTTTAAAAAATTTATATGAAATATCTGCAACATAGAGAGTAGTTTTTAATTTATTTAAATTTAATTTTACAATATCTTTTTCAGTTGTTATAAGTGGATAATTTTCAATTGAATTTAACCTCCTGTAATCTTTCTCCGAAAAAAAGTGATGGTCAGGGAAATAAATTTTTTCCTTAACTATTATTTGATTCTCAATTAAAAGTTTTTCAAAATATTCTGGCTGAGCAATTCCACAAAAAATAGCAACTTTTTTACCTTTGAATAAATTTTTATCTATTAAATTACCATTAATATCAATAAAGTTATTTAAAATAATTTCAGCTACATAAACTTTTCTATTTATTAAATGTTTTAATAATAAGCAGTTAATTTTTAATTTTTTTCTATTGTAAATTTTGGTAACCACTATAAATGATGCTCTTTTTAAATGAGATATTGGTTCTCTATATTTTTTGGCAGGTAGGAGAAAAACTTTTTCATTTAATGATTTCTGTGTAACAAGGACAATGTCAATGTCTCTTTGCAATTTTAAATGTTGAAATCCATCATCAAGGATAATAAAATCAACCTGAAATTTCTCTTTTAAATACTTTGCTCCTTTTATCCTATTTTTAGAGACAACAACAGGACATTTTAATTTTTTTGCAATTAAATATGCTTCATCACCACATTGCTCAGCGGTGTAAAATATTTTTTTACCATCAGAAACAGTTAAAATCTCTCCTTTATCTTTTCTTTTGTAACCTCTAAGAAGTACAGAAATCTTATAACCATTTGTTAAAAGATTTTTGGCAATTTCAATTGTCACTGGTGTTTTCCCTGTGCCACCAAGGGATATATTTCCAACTGAGATAACTTTTACATCTTTTATTTTGTATGATTTTAATATCCCAGATTCATAGAGAAATAATCTTACTTTAACAAAGAAAAGAAAAATATATGAAAAAAATTTTAAAATTAACATGTTAAATAAGCTGAATATATCTCCCTATATTTTTTTATTAAATGTTCCTCATTGTAAAACTTTTCAACCCTTTCTCTTCCTATAATTGAGCATTTTGAATAAAACTCATTATCATAAATAAACCTCAATATTGCATTTGCAATATCATTGGTATTTGCCTGCTCTGCAATAAGTCCTGATTTTCCTAACTTATCATCACCACCACCATAAAGCATTTCTCTGCATCCTCCAACATCAGTTGCAACAGATGGAACACCACAGCTTGCTGCTTCAGCAATTACAAGTGGCTGTCCTTCAGAAATTGATGTGAGCAGCAGTAGATCGATTTCTTCAAAAAAAGAAACAGCATCAACTCTACCTAAAAATTTAACGTTATCTTCCATGAGCAACATTTTTACAAGCTGCCTGCACTCTTCAAAGTATTCAGGGTCCTCATCATATGGGCCAGCTATTTTGAAAATAGTTCCAGGTCTTTTTTGAATAACAATTTTTGCTGCACGAATTAAAGTTTTTACATCTTTAATTTTTACAATTCTTCCAAGAAAACCTATTATAGGAGGTTCAGACATTTTTTTTCTATGCCTGAATCTGTATTTTGAAAGATTAATACCATTTCTTATCACCATTGTTTTTTCAGGAGCAGCTCCTTGCTCAATTTCTATAGCACGATTTTTTTCATTTAAGGTAATAATTTTATCAGCAGTGTAATAACATATTTTTGAAAAATAGAAAAAACTTTCTCTCCACATTTCTTTAAAAGCTCCAAGTCCCTCATCTGGTCTGTAATTATCAGGGTCTGTATCTGGCCATACACCAACTGATATTTCAATATCCCTCTCCCTTGTGTAAATACCATGCTCTGTAAGAAGCATGGATACTTCAGTATTGGCTATCTTTAATATTGACGCAAGAAGCCCAGCAAAGCCAGTAGATATTGTATGTACAACTTTACAAATCTCTGGATTAGCAGCAAAAACATTTAACACATTAATAATTAGAGAACGTAAATTCCAGAAAAAGTTTATAAATGAGGCTTCTGTTTTTAACATTTTATAAATTTTTTCCTGAATTAAAAAAGATTCTTTTGAATAAAGGCTTTCAACAATAATTCTATTTTTATTTTTTATGTAATAATAAAATTTTACAATATCAACAAATGATTCGTAGGAAAAATTGTTTAACCATTTTTCAATTAGTTTTCTACCTTTTAATTTTCTTGGAAAAAAAATAGGCCGTTCAGGGTATTCTTGAAGAAAAATATGATAAATACCTTTTACATTATCTGGTAAAGTATATTTCATTGTTTTGGCATCTTCCCTTTTGGCAAGTAACACAATTAGATAAAAATCAAATTCAGGAAGTTTTGATATTATCTGATGAATCCAAGTAGCCACACCACCTGATACATAAGGATATGTGCCTTCAATTACAAGGCTAATAATATTTTTCATTTTACTCCATCCACCATCTATACGCATGATATATTTTGGGAACTCTTTTTAGAATATGCTCAGGAAAAGTAGTTAAAATTGATTTTATTTTATTATACTCCCTTTTTTTTAAAAAAATATCACAGAGCCAGAACTTAATTGAAAAATCATCAGGATAATTTTTTAATGTTTTATAAACTAATTCTTCTGCTTTTTCAATTTTATTGAACCTAACACAGGCTCTAATATATTTTGTAGCTATATCTTTTCTAAAATTACTTAAAATATAAGCTTTTTCAAAATATTTCATCATTTTTTCCTGATAGAAATCTACTATATCGTGAGGAATTAATGTAGAATAAATATATTCATCACAGAATTGAGCGAGATGAAAATTTATTTCTATTAATCTTTTTTTCTCTTTTTCTTTTTCAAGTAATTTTTCAAGCTTCGTTATATTCTCTATATAGTAATCTTCCATAATTTGCAGACAATTTGCTGCGAGAATTCTAATCATTTCATTTTCATCAAAAAGAGCTTCTTTTATTAAAATTACGTTTTCCCTTGTTGGGTTTAAGGAAAGGATACTTATTAGATTAATTTTTAATTTTTGATTATCTCCTCTTAAAATTTGTCTGTAATTAATTAATTGAAGAGTGTCATCAACAGGTCTGACTTTTATTTTCTCATAATTTTCCAGTTCATCTAATTTAACAGTTTTTTTGAATATAGAGTAGTTTTTCACTATTTTTGTTAATCTTGTTTTTAATAAAATAAATGAGAAAAAAGTTCCAAATATACCATATAACCCTAAAACAATAAGTGAAATTACCCCAAGATATATCCATTCCATTTTTAAATAGCCTGATTAATTAAAATATTAGAAAACTCATCTTCAGAAACATTTTTATCTATGAATAATATTTCAAATTCTATTTTTAGTTGCTTTGTTGTATCATAGTATGGATAAATATCTGCATTCAGAATAAAATATTGAATTTGTTTAACAAGATTTTCAGCACCTTTTTTATCAGTAAAAGGTAAAAGGAGTATAAATCTGTCATGTTTTACATCATTAAAAAATATATAGTCGCAGATTCTTATATTTTTCTTTATTATTAACCCAATCTGTTTTATTAGCTCTGTTTTATTTTCTTCTACAATTTTATCTGCGTCAATTAAAATAAGATTAATCATTGAAAAGTATGCATTGTATCTTTTGGTTTTATAGAATTCTGCATTAATAATTTGAGAAAAATAAACAAAGTTAAATATTTCAGTGCCACTAAATTTTATAAATTCAGCTTGATATACTGCAAGTTGTAATGCTTTTTCTATTTCAATGGCGCCCCATTTACATATCATTTGAAAGAGACTAATATTTAAATAATTAAGGTCAACAAAATTAATATCAAAAACAAGTATAGCACCAAGAATATTTTTATCCTTTTTTCTTAAAATTCCTGCTAATAAAATATTGTGTTTATTATCCTTTAATTCATCTTTTATTGTAAGTATTGATTCACTTTTAATAAACTTGTCATAAATTTGACTTTTAGATGTAATAACAGGTAAAATATTTCTTTCAAGATTCTTCCTATATTTAATTAGAAATTTTCTGTTTTCAAAATCATAATAAGCAAGAGCATTTGCATTGATAAATTCATTTGTTATTCTGAGCAACTCAATTTTTATCTCTTCTGCATTTAATGTAGATAAAGTTGCAATTGCATCATAAAGTTTTATAGAAAAATCTTCTCCTCTTAATATTCTTTTTTCAAGAATTTCTCTGCTTTCCTCAACCTGTTTTAATTTTTTTCCAAGCTCTTTATATTTTTCTTCAACCTCTTTTATTGTTTCATTTAAATTTTCAATTAATAGCCTATTTTTCCTTGAATAAAATGAAATTATAAAGAAAATTATCATAAGAAGAAAAGGTGGAAAAAAATTTTTGTAAATTTGAAAATAGTAAGAATTTGAGTTAAAATTGAAATTTAAAATTCCAAAATATATTAAAATAATGAACAAAATGAATGTAATTGTAAAAGCTTTTTTTGTGTTAAAATAGAAACTGCATAAAATAATAATAGGAATTAAAATAAAATTTATTGAAAAAAAAAGGTAGTTTTCCATTTAAAACTTTATCCTCCAGTTAAACTGCCACATTTCAACCTGCTCTTTTGAGAAAGTGTCGTAATATAAGTTATATTCAAAATTAATATTTTTATTGTAGTTTAAATTGAAAGAACCAGCATAATTGTACTTGCTTGAAATTAAATCATAAACCGTGCCAACAGTTATATCCCAGTTAAATTTTCTCCTTTCTTTTTGAAAATATTTTGTAATAAAAAAGTTGATTGCCCTATAATCATCAAAAAATACATTTGATTTTTTTGAATTGTAATAACCTGTTTTTACATAGCTAAAACCTGTAATCAGGTAGGTGTCATTTTTTAATGGATATGAAAGCGATGTATCAACATTGAAAGTAGAAGCAACTTTTCCATGTTTATTTTTATAAAGATTTTTGCTAATATTTAAATTAATGCTACTATTATTGAATTTACGTAAATTTTTTTCCATGCTAAAGCCAATTTTAATCTCTTTCATACTTTCTTTAATAGCGTCTTCATAAGCAGTATAAAGTGCTTTTTTTAAAAAGAATTTATAAAAATGTCCTAAATTAACATTGAAATAATTTTTACCAAATTCAAATAGATATTTAGTTTTATTAATATCTTGAAATTTGAAATAAATTTCTGTTTTCTTATTATCGTACTGATTATAGCTAACTCCAAGCCAGTATTTATTGTTAACAGGTATGTTTAAAGTTACTCTTTTTGCATGCACCCTATTTTTTACTGATGTTGAAATGGTAATATTTCTATGGAGAAAATCTTTTAATTCATCTATAGTGTATGAAATGTCCCTATTCTTAGGGTTAACTTTATGCGCTTTCTGGTAATATTTTAGAGCTTTGACACGATTGCTTTCACTATAGTACAGGTACCCATAATCAGCATAAATTGCAGAATTTTTAATTTTATATTTTTTTATAATTGCAAGTGCTTTGTCAAGTAACATTTTAGCTTTTTTAAACTCTCCTATATCAATATAATAAGCTGCAAAGAGTCTCAATAATCTTATAAATTTGGTATATTTTTCTCCCATTTTTTTAAATTTTTTATACTCTTTTTCTAACAAATCATACCTGTGAGAAAAATATAGTGCATCAATAAAGTCAGCATAAACATCTCTGTTGTATCCACTTTCTTTAACAACTTCTCTATACTCATTAATAACATCATTTATACCATGGAGATAAACATAAGCTTTAAGGTATATCATTCTATTTTCAAGTGAGTCTTTTTTGATATTTTTTACTACAAAATTGAAATACTTCTTTGCTTTTTTGTAGAATTTTTTATTATATAGAATATCACCAATATAAAAATTTATAATAGGATTGTAGGGGTTTAACTGATTATACTTTAAGAAAATTTTTAATGCTTTGGAAAAATTTTTCTGCCAATAATATATCTTTCCAAGTTGCTCAAGTGCAGTTAAATTATTTTTATCAAAAAATAAGACCTTTTTAAATCCTTTCATTGATGCAATTTGCTCATTTTCTCCCATTAGATACATACTCAGATTGTTTATTAATTTTATGTTAAAGCTTGCAATTATTAACCTTTTGGCTTCATCAATTTTGAATTTTTTAAATCTGTCAGGGATAAGCTCAAAATATTTTAAATAATTTTTTTCATTTATTTTACCATAAAATCTTTTAAATAACCTATTATATTTATAGAAAGCTCCTTTTTCAGCATAAAATTTTAATATTCTATCAATGAAATATTTTTCCTTAGTAATTTTATAATAACTGATTAAATATGGAAAAAGTTCTGGAGAAATTTTCTTAGAAGTTGCAACAAAGCTTAATTCTGATTTTGTTAATTTTTCTGGAGGATACTTTAATAAAAGGTTTAGAGCTTTCTGTGGAGCATTAATTGAAAAGTATAATGTTGCAAGAAAGTGGAATAATTCAGGTGACCTATTAATATATTTTTCAGTTAATTTTACTGCTTTATCAAATTTATTTAAATTTATTAAAAGTGAAACTGTTTCCTTTAACAATTTGTCAGAATAGAAGTTTTTCAATTTTATTAAAGAATATTTTAAAAAATTATTATAATCTCCAAGAGCAAGATAAATTGATATAATTTTATCAATATACTTTTCTCTATGAGTTAATGTAAAAATTTTAAAATAAACTTTAGCAGCTTTTTGGGGATAACCATAATAATCGTAAGCATCTGCAAGCTTTATTAAAAATTTGATTTTATGAGTTGTGCTATACTTTTTTTTGTAAAAATTTATCAATTCTTTATCTTTTGCATAGTATGTTAGCAATCCAACATACTCTTTCTCTTCCTCTAAAGTCAAATTATCAAAGCCAATATAATTTTTAATTAAAGATATGACTTTTTTAAATTTACCATTCCATAGATAATATTTGTAAAGTTGAGAAAGCTGTTCTCTATTTAAATTTTTTATATTTTTTTCATATTCAGAAATAGTAAACTTTTTATCTCCAAGAGCATAAATAGTGTCAAGGTATTTTATGTTTTTGGTTAATTTGTATAATTTTTTTAATGTGGCTATTAATTCTTTTTGCCTGTGTAAAAAGCTAAGTAAATTCATTTTTTCTATTAAGTAAGAAAAATTTTTTGTTTTGCTATATAATGAATCAAGGAAATTTAAATAATTGTTGTAATCTTTATTTTCCAAATAGAAAGCTTTTACAAGGTTTATCTCTTTGCTTGAAAGATTATCTATATTTTGTAAAAAGATGTTAATAACAAATTTTTTTTCTCCAAGATTATAAAGAGCATATAAAAACTTTTGATTTTTTGTAAAATTGTATGCTTTTTTTAATGTAAATATTAATTCTTTTCTCTTATGTTTGAAACTATAGAAATCAATTAACTTTTGCAAATATTTTACTTTGCCTGTTAGTAGAAAGCCCTGATTTAAAAGTTCAGTGTAATTTTTATAATCCTTTTTGGATAAAGTGTAATTAATAACTTTATTTAATAATTTTATATCATGGTATCTTTTTATATATTTAACAGCTTCTTTTGCTAATAAAGGAGAATTTAATTTCATAAGTGTATTAATATATTTTTTATGAATATCTTTGGAGTATTGTCTTTTTAAGGTGCGTTTGTAAATTTTTGATAAGCTTTTGTAATCCCCTGCCTTTTGATAAACATATATTAATTCAGTATTTTGAGGGAAAAATATAAAGGCGAGGAAGGAAATTATGATAATAAATATGTAAAAATAATAACTTATTTTCATTTTTGCTATTATATTTGTTTTTATAAAAAATTTCAACAAATATCTTGAAGATTTTTAAGTTTATTGGTAAAGTTTTTTTATGAAATATTTAAAATTTACTACATTGATTTTAACTTTTCTTTTTTGCATTTGTAATCTATTTGCCAGATCACCTTTTTTAATTTATTATGGTGACAATGCAAGTATAAATTATCTTAATAATTTTAAGGTGGTTGTTCTTGATCCTGATCACTATAATTATGTTTTTGGGTTAAAAGCATACAAATATGGGTATGTTAGCATTGGTGAAGTTGAAAATTATAGAGACTATTTTAAATTTGTTAAAAATATGGGAGTGCTTTTAAAAGAAAATAAAAATTGGAAAGGTGCTTACTATGTATCTTTAAAATCAGGTAAGTGGCAAGATTTTGTTATAAATTACATAATTCCTTCAGTGCTTGCTAAAGGTTATAATGGGATTTTTCTTGATACTGTTGATTCATTGTTATTGAATCATGAAGATAAAGGATTGATAATTAAATTTATAAATTCAATTAAAAAACGTTTTCCCCATATTAAATTAATGTTAAATAGAGGCTTTGCAATTGCAAATATGGTGGATATAGATGCAATTCTATTAGAATCTACAATTACAACTTACAATTTTAAAACTCAAAAATATTCATTTTTAAATTTAAATAAAAGGTATCAATTTAATAAAAAGGTTGAAGAATTTAGTGTTGATTATTGGTACTTAAATGATATTAAAACAATAGAAAAAATTTATAAAAAAGCTCTTAAATTAGGCTATAAACCTTTTGTGTCTGATATTTCTCTGCAAAAGCTCCCTAAAATAAGGTATGATGAAGATAGTAAAAGTTTTGTTTATACTAATAACAATATGTAATCCTCTTTATGCAAAAGATGTTTTTATAAACAGAAATTTAATTTGCCTATATAATTCATTGCAAAAAGAGGATTCTTTTTACAACAATATTCAGCAAAGGCTTGAAGTTGTTTTAAACTATTACGGTTACTATTGTGATTATTTTGATGCAAATAATTTACCAGAAAACACTTCAAAATATTCAGGGATTGTTTACTGGTCATCATCTAATAAATTAAAAAATCCGATTTATTTTTACAAATGGTTAATAAAAAATAGAATCAATAAAAAAATTTTACTTCTTGGTGACCTGCCTGTTATTGGTGGACATAAAGATTTTACCCACAAAATCAATAAATTATTAAAAAATAACTTTGGATTTTATTATGGAAATTATTGGTCTAATAGTATAGATAAAATTAAAATTCAAAAAAAAGCAGATATTTTTGATTTTGAGCTAAAATTAACACCTTTTATTTTAGGGACTTTTGATAATATTTTAATTGATAGAAGTAAAATTACTCCACTTTTAAAGTTAGAATATAATGATAATGGTAAAGAGCTCTTCTCATATCCTGTTTTTATTGCAAATTGGGGTGGTTTTGCAAAGGGGAATAAAATTTTTTACTCTAAAAATAATGGTAAAATTCAGAAATGGCTGATTAATCCATTTAAATTTGTACAAATGATTTTTAATACTGATTATCCAGTGCCAGAAACAACTACAATAAATGGCAGAAGGATTTTATACATTCATCTTGATGGTGATGGAGTTTTGTCAAAAAGTGAAGTTATACATGGTGATATTTGCGGTGAGGTCTGGTATGAAAAAATAGGAAAAGTTTATCCTTTTAAAACAGGAGTCTCTTTTATTGCAGCTGATATAGACCCGGAGTATAAGGGTAATAAAAGAGTTCAGAAAGTTGTAAGAGAAATTTATGCTTTACCAAATGTTGAGCCTGCATCACATACCTATACTCATCCATTAGATTGGCATAGGGGATTAACTGCATATAGGAAAAAAGGTGCAAAAGAGCAAATAGCTTATTATGGTACTAATGAAGGTGAGCATATAAAGGCTTATTTACCACCTTCTGGTGAAATTGATCATGAATTTGAAATTCTTGGCTCAATAAAGTATCTTAATAAATTTACTCCTAAATCTAAAAAGGTAAAGGTTATCTACTGGTCTGGTGATTGTATGCCAACAAAAAAGGATCTTGAGATTGTAAAGAAAAATCATTTGTTTGCTTTTAATAATGGTGATACTTTTTTTGATTTAAAGCATAACTCCTATGCTTTTGTAACACCTCTTGGTAGATATGTTAATGGTCTGAGACAGATATATTCATCAGATTCTAATGAAAATGTTTACACAGAGCTCTGGTCTTCTAATTTTTGGGGTTTTGTAAATGTAATAGAAACTTTTAAAAATACAGGATTCCCCATTAGAATAAAACCGATTAATCTTTACTACCATTTCTATTCCTTGGCAAAGCTTGCATCATACAGAGCACTTGTTACAATTTATAATTATTTAATGAAAAATAAAGATATTCTTGCAAATATTTTCCCTTCAGAATTTATAAAAATAGTAGAGAATTTTTACAATGTAAAAATATTTAAGAGTAATAAAAATGTTTTTTTTATAGAAAATGCAAAATGGTTAAAAGAGTTCAGGTTTCAGGGAAAAGTAAAAATAAAAAAAATTTTTAACGTAAAATCTGTCCATTACAATAAAAAGTTGAATGTAACCTATGTTACACTTGGCAATGCGTCAACAGGTAAGTTAGCTGTTTTTCATTAAAATAAAATATGTAACATTACTTAATTTAAACTGTGCAATTACAAATGCTATAATATTTGTGATAACAAGAGAAATAAAATATGAAAAGCCAGTATATTCAAAAGGCATATCTTTCATATAAAATGAAATTATTGTATTAGAGAAAAATAAACAAAGTGCAATAAAAAGAGTTTCTTTCTGATAGTCAAAGTAGTAGAGAAAAATAATGATAATATTTAAAATTATTTGAAGTGTTGCTGAAAGCACAGCAATTCGAAGAAGAGGAATACTTTCAACCACTATATTAAAATGGTCAAGTAAAATAGGTACAAAAAATATAAAAATAATTGCTATAAATGATTGAAAATATATGAGGTTTATTATAGATTTGTAAAAATCAACTATTAATTTTTCTTCTTTTTCTCTAATCTCATCAAGAGTGCCATTTCTCTCCACAAGAGTTAAATAGGCTCTTTGTGTTTCATAAAAGGTGGTTTCAATAAATATTACAAAAAAAGCTGTTGTTGGAATAATTGTAAGATAAGAGAGAAAAATTGCAAAATCATAAACCGGGAAGAAATAAAATCCTTTTGCCACCTCAACTGATTTATTTGAAAAAAACCAATAAATTATTTTATCCGCCCACATTCCTAAATATAGAAATAAGCCACTTAGCACAAGTGGATAATATTTAAATTCGAAAAGCCACTGGAAATTAAGCTTTTTGTTAAAATCAAATTGCTTAAAAAGAAGGGCTATTAAATAGTAACATGTAAAACAGATACCAATGGTAAAAGAGTCAAGGCTTTTTGATAGATTCCCTTTTGCGTATAACCAATTTAGAAAAATTATTATTAGCATACCTATTAAAAAGGCTATAGTTATTCTTTTAGGGTCTTTTAACATACTAACAAAAACCATTATAAACCAAAGAATATTTAGTGATGTAAAAAGATAAGATATTCTGAAAGAGTAATTTTTTAATGGTGTAAAATAAAGAATATATAGAAACGCAGATAGAAATGAAATAATACCCACTATTAAAAATCCTGAAAAAAATATAGATAATATTTCGTCAAATTTTTCAAGATAGATAAAATCAGAAGAGCATCGTGTAACTAAATTTGTAACAGGTGAGCTTAAGATAAGGCTAAAGACAAATGAGTAAATAATTACTGATACAAAAATGTTAAAATTACCTTTAGTCATAAAGGTTTCATTTATAATTTTTAAAGTTGCAACTGTAAAAATAGAGATAATCCATGGACCAGATGTAATAAAAAGACTCTGAATAGAAACTTTTACTTTTTCAAGCTTATTGTCTGTGTAAAAAATTTTTCTTAAATCAAAACCTATTCCTGCCATTTTAAGGCTCTAATAAATGAAATCCAAAGCTTTTATTATATTTTCTCATTACATTAATCCCATTAATTTCAAATATTATAATTTCAAGGATTTGCCACACTTTCACTCCTCTACGAATACAACCAGTAACAGTTGAGCTTTCTCTACCAAAAGCCATGTGCATATGAAGCATTGGATTACCAGATTCATCAGGAAAAAGTGTACCAGTACCAACTATTTCATGCACATTTTGTAAAATATGTTCCATTGGATTTACTGGCTTTGAATTGCCATTTTCTGGACCTACAACCACTTTGCTACCTTCATTGCCACCACCTACAGCAATTAATGCAGCTGATTTTATATTTTTATCTTTTGCAAAATTTTCCACAACTTCATGGACAATTTCATTATGTTCTAATCTAAGTATAAAAACTCTACCTAAATTTCCTTCCTGATATTTCATTACTTCCTCCTGATTTTATCTCAAGTCTATACTCATTGCTCCAAAGTAATTTGTTTAATTCAACATTCAAAATTTATAATCACCAACCCAACAACTATATCCTAAATTCTAACTCTCCGAACTCCATACTTCAAGCCCTGAACACGGCACTTATTTTACCAGCTTCCTCCACCACCTCCGCCAAAGCCGCCGCCTCCTCCAAAGCCACCAAAGCCTCCAGTACCAAATCCACTATCTCCAATATTCTCCAGGTTTATATTGTTGGGGATATGTGAAATTGCAGAATGTATAATTGCCATGTCAATAAGAATTCTACTAAATCCTCCAGCTCCATATAAATCACCTTCATACCATTGAGGAGGCTTGATTTGCATTGCGTCAAATTTTTTAACCCATTCTTTTTCTATATTAAGTGCAATGGCATAAGGTAAAATTTTGCCAAAAATATCAGGATCATCAAGTGCCATTCTTTTCAATCTTTCTTCATCTACTCTTTTTATAAATTCTTTAAAACCTAACAATTCTCTATAAAGTTTTGCTCCTTTAAAAGTTTTTTGTGGCATTATTCTTCCAAATATAAATATAATAATTGATGTTATAAATAAACTTACTGGTAATTTAAAATCTGGCTCAAAATAGGCAAATCCCCCAATTAGTGTAAAAACTCCTAAAAAAATTGTAATTTTACCAAGAAAATAGTAGAGTTTCATTATTTCATCTGGATTCATGGTAAAGTATCTGTCATGTTTGGTTAAATCATTGTAAAGAGTTTCCTTAAAAAATTCTACAGTTTGGAAAAATTTTTCAGCAAGAAGGTCACTGCTTGAATTATTTCCACCAAAACAGAATATTCCATTAAAAACCACTTTTTCATGAGGTTTTAAATCTATATCAGGCTCTTTTAATTTATGAAACCTGATGGATTCATGATTCTTTTTAAAAAAATTACCTATATTCTCTGCAACAACTTTTTCTATTTTTAAATACCCTTTTTGCGCAAGCCCAAAAATTGTTGCTGTTACTTCTTTGAAATCAACTTTGTCATCAATTATTGCTCCAGCCTCAGCTGGTGTAACACCTTTTGGTGGATTGTATTTTACAACAATTACACCTTTCTTTTCATCCCTACCAAGGTACCACCAGATAATATAGCAGATAATAAAGACAATTAGTGGTATGACAAATTCCCAGTTATCTGATAAAAACCATATAATTTGTTTGACAATACCTGTTTTTTTTAAAAATCCTTTTGGAAAGATAAGTTTTACAAATAAAAGAGAATGTGGAGGGAGATTAATATTCTCTCCTTTAAAAATAAGCATGTTATTATATTTTTCAAAATTATAAACTTCACTTATCTTTCCTGCAATGCCTATATAAACATGAGCATTTATTAAATCCCTGCTTCTTAATTCTGGAAAATTTATTGAAAAATCAACATTTTTTATATTTACATTCCAGCCACTACCTATTATATTCCATGAAACTTCATTATTTATAGCAAAATTATCAACTTTATACAGGATTTTGTAATAAGTAGTCCCCTGGTAAAGCCTATCTATTGAGCCTATTTTTAAAACAAGATAACCCTTTTTTTTAAAACTTTTATATTTTATTTTGTAAAAATTTTCATTGTTACGTGAAATTTTAATATTTAAAATTTTTAATCTTAGTTTGGTATTACCTTTTTTTAATGGAATAAACCTGTAAATGCCGTGTCGTGGAGATGTGAAAAAAACTTCAATGTTTTCTTCAATATATGCAGAGGAGTTTTTATTAACAGTAATATCAACATTGTAATTTTCAATGTAAAAAAACTCTGCATATAAACTTGAAAAATTGGTTAAAATTAAGAATATTAAAATAATAAGTTTTTTCATTTAAAATTTAACTTTCACAGGCTCTTTTTCTCTTTCTTCAATTTCAAAATACTCTTTTTTGGTAAAATTAAACATATTAGCAATTATACTTGAAGGAAACATCTCAATTTTGGTATTAAGATCCCTAACAACAGCATTGTAGTACCTTCTTGCACTCTGGATATTATCCTCTATTTCATTTAATGTGTTTTGTAATTGGAGAAAATTCTCATTTGCTTTTAAATTTGGATAATTTTCACTTAAAGCAAAAAGAGATTTAAGAGTTCCTGTTAGGAAATTTTCTGCTTCTGCTCTTTTTTCAATACTACCTGATGCATTCATCGCCATATTTCTTGCTTCTATAACTTTACTAAGAGTTTCTTTTTCATGTGCTGCATAGCCTTTAACTGTCTCCACAAGATTGGGAATAAGGTCGTGCCTTCTTTTTAGCTGAATATCGATACTTGACCATGCTTCTTCTGATTGATTTTTTAATCTAACAAGACTATTGTAAATTGCAATGGAATAAACAAGTAGAATTAATAGAATAACTATTACTGCTACAAAAATTATCATACATTCCTCCTTTTTTAGTTTTTAGTTGTTGGTCAAAAGTTTAAAAATAAATTAATAACAGTCAAAATATTCTTTCAAGCAGAAGATTATATTAATCATAATGATATTAAAACAAAATTTTAAAAAAGTAAAATGATTTTGGTTTAAATTCTTTGTTTGCAATTATAAAAAAATTATTTTATAATAATAAAAAGTTTTTAACAGCCTTATTAATATTTGCCTGGGGCTTTAAGTAGAAAAACATTTGCATATAAAGTTATACAGGTAAAACAAATAGCTACAATGGATTTTTTCCCTTTGCTCCACTTAGGGGCAGAATGACTTTTTAGGTTCATTCTGAAAGAGCATAACAATTTAAGAATCTATAAATTGATATAATAAAGATTTAGCAATAGTTAAAAACACTTTATAAAGGTTTTGAAAATATTGTAATGTTAATCTTCAGTGAAAGGGAGAGTGATGGAGAAAGAGTTGTTTATTTCTGTGCCAATAAATTATCTTGATTTAGAAAAAGATTTAATAGAAAAGTATAAATTTAATTTAGAACTAAAAATTTTTGGAAATGACCTTGATTCAATTAATTTTAATAAATTTTATAAATGGTCAGAATATGTAAAAACTTTAGGGATTAAATATACATTTCATGCTCCTTTTATTGATTTAAGTCCTGGTGGATTTGATGAGAAGATTAGGAAAGCTACAGAAGAACGATTTGTAAGAATTCTTGATCTTGCGGTAATTTTTGAGCCAATTAATATTGTTTTTCATCCTGGCTTTAATGAAATTATTCATGGACAATTTTTTGAGCTATGGGTTGAAAGAGCTACAATTACCTGGAAAAATATTTTAAACTATGCTGAAGAAATCAATGTAAAATTCTCTTTTGAGAACATTTTTGAAAAAGATACAAGGGTGCTTGAAAAATTACTTGAAATAGCTGAATCACCATTGGCTGGTATTTGTCTTGATGTAGGTCATCATAATGTATTTTCAAAGAAAGATGTGGAAGATTATTTTAAAGTTTTTAATGAAAAAATATTTGAGATTCATATTCATGATAACAATGGAGATTTTGACTGGCACAAAGCAGTTGGTGAGGGTAACATTGATTTTCATAAAGTTTTCAAACTTGCAGAAAAATATTGTCCAAATGCTATAATTACTCTTGAACCTCATGATAAGGAGACCCTTTTTAAATCACTTGAAAATACCAAAAGGATATTGAAATGCGTGCAGTAATTCAGAGGGTAAAATATGCATCAGTTAAAGTTGATAACAGGGTGATAAGTGAGATAGGTGATGGTATTCTCCTTTTTGTTGGCATTGGCAAAGGTGATTCTGAAAAAGATTTTGAATATATTGCCAATAAAACAGTTAATTTGAGAATTTTTGAAGATGAGAAAAGCCTTTTTAATAAATCGTTAATAGATGTTAGTGGAGAACTTTTGATAGTGTCTCAATTTACACTTTATGGTGATTGCAGAAAAGGCAGAAGACCATCTTTTGACCAAGCTGAGAGTGTTGATACAAGCAGGGAACTTTACAGAGAATTTGTAAATTTTATAAAGAATAAATTTAAGGATATAGTGATAAAAGAGGGTGTTTTTCAAGCACATATGGAAGTAAATATAGTAAATAATGGTCCTGTTACTTTTATTTTGGATAGTAAAAAGATATTATGAAACTATATGAAAAATATTTATTAAAAGAGCTATTAATAAATTTTATTTTTTATGCTTTTATCTTTAATGCTCTGTTTATGACATTAAAGTTAATAGATTTTATTCCTAAAATAATAGATGGCAATTTAACTTTTTTATCAGCTATTAAGCTTTCTTTTTTTCTAATCCCTTCATTTGGTATATTTACAATTCCTTTAATTACCCTTTCTGCTATTTTGTTTACTTTTTCAAAATTATCATCAAATAATGAAATTATTGCATTAAAAACACTTGGAATATCACCATTTAGATTGATTAAAATTCCTTTAATAATAGGGATATTCGCATTTTTATTTGGAATTGTTAATAATTTTTATATATTACCCTTTTCAACAAAGCTTTTTTTAAATGAAGTTAACAAAATTATCAAATCTCAAACTGAAAACTCTTTGAAACCCCAGCAGTTCAATGATATTCTCTCAAAGACTGTATTTTACTTTTTAAAAAAAGATAAAAGTGGTTATATGAAAAGATTAATAATTTATAATAATATAAATAACCAGAATGAAATTATAGAGGCTAATAAAGGATTAATTGATATTGACAATAATATAATTTTTCTAAAGCTTTTAAATGGAAATATTCATATAAAAAAAAAATCTGGTCAGTATGAAATAATTAATTTTAAAAAATATATACTGAAATATAATATTGCTGAAAGTATAAAAGCAAGCATTAATCTTAAGGATAAAGAGAGCTCTGTTAAAGAAATAAATAAAAGGATTAAAAAATATAAGAAAATAGGGGATTTTAAAAAGGTTAGATATTTAAAAATGGAAATTTATAAAAGGTATTCATTGCCATTTGCATCAATAATTTTTGTAATAATTGGTTTTATATTTGGCATAAAATCAAGCAGAAATCCAAAATCATGGACAGCTTTAATAATACTTGCAGTTATTTTTTCTTATTACTCTCTTGTTATGATTTCAAATTATTTTGTAAAGACAGCTATTTTTCCACCTATGTTTTCTGCTTGGCTACCTAACATAGTTATTGGAATTTTATCTATAATTTTATACTACTTAACTTCAAAAGAAAAAATCAGGTTATGATAAAAAAATATATTTTTAAAGAGATTTTAAAATCGTTTTCTCTATTGTTGCTAGCATTAATTATTCTTTCATTTATTATCCAATTTTTTTCTAATGTTGGAATTATTTTTAAATCAGAAGTTTCTTTTTTGATTATTTTAAAATATTTTATGTTAAAAACGCCAGAGTTGTTATACTATTTACTGCCTTTTTCTGTTTTAGGTAGTACTTTATATCTTTTTGGAGTTTTAAAGCATAATTATGAAATTATTGCTATTAGAACATTGGCTATACCTAAATCTGAAATTTATAAAACTTTAATTTTTGCTGGATTAATATTTTACTCTTTACAATTTTTTAATAATGAATTTATTAATCCAAAATCTTACTACTATGCTAAAATTATAAAAAATAGCGTAATAAAAAAGAAAAAGAACTATGCTATTTTTAAAGCAAATAAAATCTGGTATAAAAAGAAGAATTATATTTTCAAAATTGATATAGCAGATTTTCAGAGAAAATTTATGAGAGGAATAACAATTTTGAAGTTAAATAAAAATTTTAATATTGAAGAAAGGATAGATGCTTTTCAAGGTTTATACAGAAATAATTGCTGGAATTTATATAATGTTGAAATGTATAAATTTAAAAGAGGAGCTTTAATTAATTATAAAAAATTAGATAAATACAAACTTCCAGAAAAATTAGATAGAGAAGACTTTGTTGTTATCACAGCGGAGAATCAGAATTTGAGCTTTTTAGAGCTAATTAAAATAATCGAAAAATTAAAAGGCTCTAAAATAGATACAACCAAATATAAAGTTGATTTAATTAATAAATTTGTTTTTCCATTGGTAAATATTATTTTTCTTTTTATAAGTTTTTTAACAAGCCTTGGGAATCCGAGGGGTAAAAGTGATTTTATAAATATTATAGGTACACTTATTTTTGGTTTTACTTTTTTCTTGTTGCATAATTTTTTTATAAGTCTTTCTTATGCGAAAATAATTCCTTATTTTATCTCTCCTTTTTTAAGTTTTTTTATTGCAATATTTGTTATTTATAAAATTGATAGAAAGGTAAGATATTAAAATGAGAAGAATTTTTTTGCAAAATTTTACTAAAAATTTAAATGAGTACAACCTTTCCCAAACACATAGAGAATTTCATCATATAAAAAATGTTTTAAGGGCAAAACCTGGTGACCTGTTTGAAGTATTTAATGGTTTGGGATTAACAGGGGTTGCTGAAATAGTAAAAATAAGCTCAAATAATATCAAGCTAATAATAAAGTCTTCAGAGCAAAAAGAGATACGTTTTTCCAAAGTTAATATTGCAATTCCAGTTATTAAACATAATCCTTACAATTTTATATTAAAATCTTTAATTCAGCTCAATATTAACAAAATTTTTCCATATATTTCAGAATATAGTATTGCCAAAAATATGCCAAAAAATAAATTTGAGAAATGGAACAATATTATTATAGAAGCATCAAAGCAGAGTGGCAACAACTACCTTATTCCAATTGAAAAACTATACGATTTTAATGAAATTTTGGACATGAAAAGTGATTTAAAAATCTGCTTTAACAATTCTGCTGATAAATTTATAAAAGATATTCAAGACTCTGTAGTTAAAGCAAAAGAGATTCTTTTATTAATTGGTCCAGAAGGTGGATTCTCAAAATTTGAGCTCAATTTATTAGAAGAAAATTTCTTTACTATTGTGAAATTAAATAGTAATATTTTACGAAGTGAAGTTGCAACCATTACTGCTTTGTCTATTATAAAATTTTTAGCAGGTGAACTTTAATTGAAACTTTCAAATGAATTTAAAATTATACTGGTTATATCTATATTTGCAATACTATTTTACTTTATATATTTTCTAAAAGATATTTTGACCCCTGTATTTATCTCAATGTTTCTTGCATATCTTCTTGACCCTCTTGTTGATAGAATGGAGAAGCATTTTTCAAGAACTTTCTCAATAATTATACTAATTTTTTTATCAATTTTTATATTTTCTCTATTTATAATATTTGTAATACCAGCTTTTGTTAATGAGTTCAATAAATTATACAAACTGATTCTTTCTAATCTTCCAAATATAAAAACATTCATTGGTAAATTCTCTTTTTTAATTGATAACTTTATGGTATATGTAAAAAAGATTCTTCCACAATCAATAAAAATTCTCAACAGAGTTATTAACAATACTTTTTTAATTATATCTAATATATTGAATATATTTCTGATTCCTATATTCACATTTTATTTTTTAAAAGAATTTGATAATATTAGGCTTAATGTCCTTGATAAAATACCAGTGAAATATCAGCAAAAGGTCGTTGATGTTTCTACTAAAATAGATGATTCCATAAGCTCCTTTGTGAGAGGCCAGCTTTTGGTTTGTATTATTTTAGCAATTTTATACTCTCTTGGTTTAATAATTATCAAAGTTGATTTAGCCCTTATTATAGGGATTTTTTCAGGGTTTGCCAGTATTATTCCCTATTTTGGTTTTCTCACTGGAATAATTTTATCATTAATAGTTTCATTTATTAAATTTCATACTTTTACAGCACTTTTAAAAGTTTTAATAATATTTTCCATAGTGCAAATTTTAGAAAGTTTTGTTATAACACCAAAGATTGTTGGAGATAAAGTTGGATTACACCCGGTTGTTGTAATTTTAAGCCTCTTAATATTTGGGAAAATTTTTGGATTCATTGGTTTAATAATAGCAATTCCCCTTGCATCATTTTTAAAAGTAATCTATAATGAGGCAATGATTTTTTATAAAAATTCAGCATACTATAATAATGGAAAATCTTAACCTATCAGATTATATTAAGATTAATCAGAAAAAGGCATTTGAAATTATTTATAGAATCGACCTTTATCCTGAGTTTGTTCCAGGATATAAACATGTTAGATTAATAGAGAAAAGAGAAACTTATTTAAAGGTTGAGATTACACCAACAATTCCAATAAAAAACATTGTAATGGAGGCTCTGCTTACACCTTATGAGACAATTAAATTCAATCAAATTTCTGGGCCACTTGACACATTTAAAGGTATCTGGCATATAGAGGAAGTTGAAAAAGAGGTTGTTAAGGTAGATTTTTTTCTACAATACTATGTTAAAAATTTTTTATTAAGAAAACTTGTTTATAAATTTGTAAAAATTTCTTTTAAAGATATTATTGCTGCTTTTAAAATTAGAGCAGAGCAATTAGGAGGATAATATGTGTCAATCAAATGCTTATTTTTTATCAAAAAATAGTGAAGAGCTCATTCTTGAAGATGTTGCAAAAATTGAGTTTATTAATGATAATTGTATTAAATTAATATCTCTATTTGGAGAAGAAAAAGAGGTCAATGGTTCATTAACAGAGGTTAATTTACTTTCACATAAGATATTTATTAATAAAAATTAAAATATTGACAATTTTACTCTATTTCATTAAAAGGATTAAACTTAATAAGAAAGGATATTTGTATGAAAAAAATTAAATTTTTTACAATATTTTTTATTTTCCTTTTTGCAGCAACTACTCTTAATGCTAAATATCTTGATGAGACTTTAACCAATATTTTTAATCAAATAAAAAAGTCATTTACCTACTATGGAAAGGTTGTAGCTGTTATTCCTGATAGAAATGAAGCTGTTGTTCAGTTTGATAAATTTACACCTAAAGAAGGTATGGAAGTGATTGTTTACAGAGAAAAGGGCCCAATTATTAATCAGATTACCAGTAAAATAATTGGTCAAATAGAAGATATGGTTGGTATAATTTCATTAAAAGAGACATCAGGTACAGTTGGCCTTGGTGATATTGTTAAACAAAATGGCAAAATAAGGGCAGGGGATAGAGTCAAATATTCAAAAAGAATAATTTTTAGACTGGAAGGTATTGAAAATCTATCAGATAAACCAACAGCAGCATACAATATGAAAAGTTATCTTGAGCTTGCTATTTCAAATTTCCCTGAGTTTGAGATAGTTAGTGCCAATACACCTATAAAAAATACAAGGGATATTTACATTGTAAATTTAAAAGTTTTTATTAAAGATTCTCCTAATCCTGAGAAAAAAAGGATTAGTTTGAAAGTTTATTCAAGTTATACTAATTTTTCCATAGGCTTATTTAATGGTGAATTTACAATGTCTAAAAAGATGCTTGATTATAAAGGCTCTGCTGTTGCAGTAAATACACCTGCTCAGGCACCTCGTTATTCTACCACAGGCTCTAATTTACCAGTTTATCCAATGGGACCTCAGGCACAAGTTAGACCAATGGCGCCTGCATATCCATCATATCCTTCTTATCCAATGCAGCGACCTCAACAGTTGCCAGCTAATAGATATCCTGCATATCCAAATATTCAGAAACCACCTGTACCAAAAGTTTCATCAAAGTATAAATTTTCTACTTTTGACAATATAAAGCCATCTGTTACTAAATTTAGAAAAATAGCTCAAGTTTCAGAAAAATTGAAAACAATAGATTTTTATAAAAATTACGTTGTGTATTCTGATGGCTCATCCATTATATATGGCAAATTATTAAACAATGGTTTTCAAAGAATTTCTGGAGATTTATATAAAGGATTTGGTAATATAATAGGAACTATTTTTGTAGATATAGATGGTGATGGAAAGCAGGAAATTGCAGTTAATATTTTAAATCAGGATGAGATGGATTCAAGATTATACAAAATTAGAAATAACAGATTAATTCTTGTTGGTAAAGGTTTTGGCTATATTTTTGGTAAATATGACTTTAACAATGATGGCAAAGAAGAGTTTGCTGCGCAATCATTTGATTCAGAAGATATTTTTGGAAGGCAAATTTATAAAATGAAATTTGTAAATGGTGAATTGAAAAAACTCAAGACAAACTGGGTACCATTTGGATTTAGAATATCAAGTGCTGTTAAAGCTGACATAGATGGTGATGGCAAAAAAGAGCTTATATTTATAAATGAGCAGCATATACTTATGGTTTACAAGGATGGAGAAAAGATTTATACTGGAGATGAGGATCTTGGAGGTTCATTTAACACTGCTGTTGTTAATTTAGGTACAGAAAAATTTGAATATGATAAAGCAAGAGCCATTGATTTTAAACCTGTAAAATTTATAAAAGATAAAAAAGGAAGAGAAAGTGTACTTGTTGTTAAAAATTATCCATCTCTCCATGGATTGCTTGGGGATATTGGGTTGTTTAAAAAAGGTGAATTAAAACTTGTTTATGTAAATGCTCTTGGTGATGTTGCACTTAAAACTTATAGTGGACAGGTAGATGGAGCTATAGAAGGTTTTACACTTTATAACAATGAGATTGTTTGTGGAATTGTTAAAAAAAGTGCTGTTAATCCACTTGCTGTTAAATCTAAATCTTACTTTGTTGCTTTTCCTGAGTTTTAGTAATGGGTAGTGGCCAAACTATTATTTTAGGAGTTGTGCAAGGATTAACAGAGTTTTTGCCAGTTAGTAGCTCAGGACATCTTGTAATACTTCAGCATCTTTTTAAGGGCTTTAATCAGGCAGGAATCTCTTTTGATATATTAATACACCTTGCCACTCTCTTTTCAGTGGTAATATATTTTAATAAAAAAATTAAAAGAATTTTATTTGAAAGAAACTTTAAATATGTTTTTCTAATAATCGTTGCCACCATACCAGCTGCTGTGATAGGAGTTTTATTTAAAGATCAAATTGAAGCTGTTTTTACAAATGTTAAACTGGTAAGTTTCTCTTTAATTTTTACTGGAGTATTACTCTTTTTATCAGATAAAATAAGTTACACTTACAAGTCTGACAATGATATTACCATACTTGATGCTGTAATAATTGGAATTTTTCAGGCTGTTTCAATTACACCCGGGGTTTCAAGGTCAGGCTCTACAATTACAGCTGCTATTTTTAGAAAAATCAACAGGGAAGCAGCCACTGAATTTTCATTTATTCTTTCAATTCCAGCAATAGTTGGTGCTGTTATTTTAAGTATTGATGATTTTCAGAAAGTTCCTTCTAATCAGGTTATTCCATACATTGCTGGTTTTTTTGCTGCATTTATTACAGGGCTAATTTCTTTAAAAATGTTAACAGTTATAATTAAATCAAAAAATCTAAAATATTTTGCTTTCTACTGCTGGGCAGTGGCAATTTTAACTTTTTTTATTTTATAGCTTATGTTCTTTAATCAAATTTTAACCAAAATAAAAGAGATTGACCTTAAAAAAGAGTTTATTATCTGGATAATAGCAGGGTTACTTATACTACTCTTTTTAAGTATTATTTCCTATCATCCAACAGACCCATCTATTACAACTGCTCCTGGTAATTTACATCCCAAAAATATCTGTGGTAAATTTGGTTCTTATACTTCAGATATTCTTGTGCAGTCATTGGGCATTGGAGCTATTTTTTTACCTATTTTTATATTTATCTATGTAATTAAAATTTTCAGAAAAGGTGCTGTTACTTTAAAAAATATAATTTCTTTTTTATTCTTCATACTTACCTTTTCTTTTCTTATTTACACAATTTATCCTCACTCAATTAATTTTAGAAAAGGCATTATCCTCTCAGGTGGTGTTTTAGGTGGTATGATATACGATTTTTTTGTTACTTATTTAAAAGTTACAGGTACAGCAATCCTATCTGTTTTGCTTTTTATAATCTTACTTATTACAACTTTTGAATTTTCCCTGTTAAAATTTATAACAAATATTATTACTTTTATTAGCGAAGTTTGTAAATATATTGTTTTAAAAGTGAAATTTTACATACCTTTACTTTTTAAAAAAATAAAAGGATTATTTTCAAAAGAGTTAAAAGAAAAGCCTAAAGTTAAATTTAGTACCAAAAATGAGAAAAGGAAAAAAAGTAAAAAAAGAGAATTTGAAAAGAAAGAACAAAAGGAGAAAAAGAGTAAAGAAATTTATCCGCCACTTGAACTAATACCTGATCCACCTGCTAAAACCAATAAAATAGAAAAAGAGTATCTTGAGCAGAAAAAAGAAGTTCTTCTTGAAAAATTTAATGATTTTGGAATAACAGGAGAAGTTGTTAATATTATAACAGGGCCTGTTGTTACTCTTTTTGAATTTAAACCATCACCTGGAATTAAACTGAGCAAAATTACCTCACTTGCCAATGATTTAACTATGGCTCTTAAAGCACTTTCTGTTAGGATTGTTGCTCCAATCCCTGGTAAAGAGGTTGTTGGTATTGAAATACCAAATGAAAAGAGAGAGCATGTTTATTTCAAAGATATTATAAAATCAGAGCAATTTAAAAATTCCAAATCGCTTCTTACACTTGCACTTGGCAAGACAATAGATGGTACTCCATATATATCTGATCTTGCTAAAATGCCACATCTTCTTGTAGCTGGCTCCACTGGTTCTGGAAAAAGTGTATGTATAAATACAATAATGATGAGCATACTTTTTAGAGCAACATATGAAGAGGTGAAATTTATCCTTGTTGACCCAAAAATTTTGGAGCTTTCAATCTACAATGGGATACCACATCTATTACTACCAGTAATTACAGATCCTGAAAAGGCTGCTATATCTTTAAAATGGGCAATTGGTGAAATGGATAGGAGATATGAATTACTTGCTGAAGCAGAGGTTAGAGATATTAATGAGTACAATGCGAAAATAAAAGATAAAAAGGAGAAACTACCATTTATAGTGATAATCATAGATGAGCTGGCTGATTTAATGATGATTGCACCAAAGGATATAGAAACTTCAATAGCAAGACTTACCCAGAAAGCAAGGGCAGCAGGAATACATGTAATACTGGCTACTCAAAGGCCATCTGTTGATATTATAACAGGTGTAATCAAGAATAATCTACCATCTCGAATAGCTTTTAAAGTAACATCAAGAGCTGATTCGAGGACTATTCTCGATTCAATGGGTGCAGAGTCACTTCTTGGTCTTGGTGATATGCTATTTATTCCACCAGGTGCATCATCACCAGTTAGGTTGCAGGGAGCATTTATTACAAATAATGAAATAACCAATGTTACCAATTACCTAAAAGATTTAGCTATACCTCAATATATGGAAGAAGAAATTTTAAATTATGACCCAGATGAAGCTAAAAAAATCAAAAATGGCTATTACATTGGTAATGAGAATTCAGATGACCCTCTGTACAACGATATACTTGGATTTGTGAAGACTCTTGAAACAGTATCGATTTCAATGATACAGAGACGGTTTAAAATTGGCTATAATAAAGCAGCTACCTATATTGAAAAAATGGAAGAGGATGGAATTGTAAGTCCTCCTGATGGTAGTAAACCAAGAAGAGTATTGGTGAAAAGATAAAAAAAGGGAAGGTAACCCTCCCCTTATGTTAAGATAAGCTTTCTCTGACTATTTGATTAACTAACTTACCCTCAGCCCTATTTTGAAGCTTGGGCATAACAGCTTTCATAACTTTACCAATATCTTTTGTTGAAGATGCGCCTATCTCTGCTATTGTTTTTTGTACAATTTCTCTAATTTCATCTTCACTTAACTGTTCTGGTAAAAATTGCATTAAAATTTCTAATTCCTGCTCTTCTTTTTTTACAAGGTCTTCTCTACCGCCTTTTTTAAACTGTTCAATAGAATCTTTATGCTGTTTTACAAGAGTAGTAATAATCTTTTCAATAGCTTCATCATTAAGGTCTGTTTTATTATTAATCTCTTGATTTTTAACAGCATTAATAATTGACCTGATTGTTTCAAGCTTTATTTTATTTTTTGATTTTAATGCATCTTTTAATTCTGCTTGTAATCTGTCTTTTAAAGACATTTAAATCTCACCTCTCATGGCAAGCTTCTTAAGTTTTTTAAGAAGTCTTTTTCTTGCTGCTATAGCTTTCTTTTTCCTTTTAATACTTGGTTTTTCATAAAATTCTCTTTTTTTAAGCTCCGTGAGTATGCCCTCTCTTTCACACACTTTTTTAAATTTCTTCAGAGCAATATCTATAGGTTCATTTTCATTAACATAAATACCAGTCACCCAAACACCCCCCTTCAATTTGAACTTACTATTCTATATACATAACTATCTAAAAAGTCAATAAAAATTTAGAGAGAAATTTTTATTGAAATTTTATGATATTTTTATTAGATTGTTGTATATAGTTAAATAAACTATTCATAATCATTTTTATTTCTGCAAATTTTTTAACGCTTTTTAATAAAAGATTATAAAAAAATTATAAGGAGGAACTGATGTGGTCTAAAATGAAGCTCTACCAGAAAATTATTTCAACTATAACTTTGATATTTATAATAATAGGTATTATTTTCTTATTGATATATAAGCATGATAATAAAATCCTTACAAAATTTCTAATAAAAGATTTTGTTTTAAAAACAAGAGATTCTTATGTAAAATTGGAGAAAGAGATAATCAACAAAGCTCTTTTTCTCAGCAGTGCACTTGCAAAATATAAGCCATTTTACAAAGCGTATAAGATGCAAGAAAGTGAGGGTAGAAATTATTTAAGAAAAGTAGCTACACCAATTATTGAAAATATAAAAAAAGAAGATAATTTACCTGTATTAAAGGTACATTTTCATAAACCACCAGCAATTAGTTTTTTAAGAATATGGCGTAAACCTGGCCAAAAAGATGGAGGTGATGATATCAGTTCTTTTAGAAAATCTGTTCTCAAAGTATTTGAAACTCATCGTCCTGTAAAAGGTATAGAAATAGGTAGAGGAGGGCTTGTTTTAAGAGGAATTTCCCCAATAATAGATGATAATGGAAATTATCTTGGCTCTGTTGAAGTATTAATACCTTTTAATGAACTGTTTTTAAAATTAAAAACATCTATAAATGAAGATTTTGCAATCTTTATGAAGCCTGAATATTTAAAAATAGCCACAAAGTTATCTACTAAGCCAATGGTATCAGGATATGTACTTGTTAGCTCCACCAATAGTAATATTTTTAAAAAATTAAGTAAAAGTGAAATATCAGAGGGCATGAAAACGTATAAAATATTTTACAACAAAGATTTATCATCATACTCTTTTTTCCCTGTAAAGGATTTTAGTGGTAAAATAGTGGGTTCCATTTGCTACTATTTTAAGCCAGTTAAAATTTTATCAGCAATCCATTCAACTCTGGTAAAACTTATAACTTTTGTTGTGCCATTAATGATTATTGCGTTAATCATCTTAATTTTTTTAATAAAATTAATAACCAAGCAAATTAGTATAGTTACAGAGCAGCTAAAGCTTTTTTCATCTGGCGATGCAAATTTGTCCCATAGACTTATTGTAAAATCACAAGATGAAGTGGGGGAGCTTGCCCTTGCATTTAATAAATTTGTTGAAATTCTTCATGACAAAATAGGTGATGTTAGGCTTCTTGGAAAAGATGTAAAAATTAATGTACTTAATTCTGAAATTTTATCTGGTAAGCTTCAAAACTCCTCAACAATTATTAAAGAAGAACTAAATAATGTTTCAAGTTCTATTGAAGAGCTGTTATCATCAATTAAAGAAGTTTCAAATAGTATTGAAAATATAAAGGAAAAAAATAGAGAAGTGCTTTCAATTGGTAACGAAATGACAGCTATTACTGAGCAAGTTACAGAATCTATGCATTTTGCTACTGAAAGTGTGTCTTCAACTGCAAAAGAAATTGAAGCTATAGCAATAGGAATTGAAGATATTGCATTAAATATTGAGCAAGTGTCTGATAGAGTTAATGAAATTTTCAATACAGTGGAAGTTATGAAATATAAAATAAATGATACAAATAAACTTGCTGATAATGTATTTAATGAAATAGAATCTATTTCAAGTGCTGTTAATGAGCAATCTGCAAATATTGACAATGTTTCCTCAAATGCAGAGAATGCAAAAGAATTAAGTGAAGAAACTTTACAAAAAGCAAATGAAGGAATGGACAAGTTACAAGAACTACTCAATGCTGTAGATTCAATAAAGAGCTATGTGTCAAATGTTGGAAGAGAAATTTCTGAATTAAGTGGTATGGCACAGAATATAGGTGAAATAACTGTTACTATTGATGAGATTAGCGATCAAGCTAACTGCTTGCGTTAAATGCGGCAATAGAAGCAGCAAGAGCTGGTGAGCATGGAAAGGGGTTTGCCGTTGTTGCAGATGAGGTTAGAAAACTTGCAGAGAGAAGTGCTCAGGCAACTAAAGAAATAGGGGAACTATTAAAAGAGATTCAAAATAAAATTGAAAAATCTACCCAAATTACAGAGCAGAGTATTGAGGAAGTGGAAAAAGGTACAGTGCTTGCCGATGCAACCAAAGTTGCCACAGAAGAGATTATCAGTGCAAGTGAAAATACAAATAATTTAATGATTCAAATAAGAAATGCACTTTCAGAGCAGGCAGAGGTAAGTGTTCAGATAGTAGAAAGTGTATCAAAAGCTACTGATAGTGTTAATGGGATAGTAAATGCTTTAAAAGAGCTTGAAGAATCTGGAAACTTAATTTCTAACAATGTATCAGAAGTGACTAATTTTGTTAATGAAGTCAAAGAGATGGGAATATCACAAAAAGAGCAATCTGAAAATATAAAAAGCCTCGGTGTTGAAACAGCAAATAAAGTAAATGATACCAATATTGCAATGCAAAAAAATAGAGAAGCAGTACAGAAAGTAATAGAAGCTATAGAATCTGTTAATATTCAAATAGAACATTCATCAGTAGCTGCTAATGAGCAGGTAGAAGTTGTAGAAAAAACAGTGGAGGCTGTTAATAAACTTAATACCTCAAATGATTCAAGTATTGAAATAGTTGCCAATGTTGTAGATACAATTGAAGATATTAACATATCAACTGATCAGCTTTCAGATGCTTTAGAAATGTTTAAATTAAGAGATGAGTTTATTTTAAAAGAAGCTCTTGGCCATCATAAAATATATATAGCTAATATAGAAAGAGAACTATTTTCCACAAATGAAAAAGTTTCTGAAAATATAATAGTTAGTTTTCAAAATTGTAATTTTGGAAAATGGTATTACGGTTCTGGCCAGAAATATTCTGAAATAAAATCTTACAGAGAAATTGAAGAGTTACATAAAGAGGTGCATAATTTGATTGCTCGTGCCGTAAAAGAGCATAATAGTGGGAATTTCGAAAAAAGAGATAAATATATAGAAGAAGCCAAATCTTTAAGTGAGAAACTTGGAAAGTTACTTTCACAGCTTCAAATTGAAATAAATGGGATTGTTGAAGTAAAAAAATAGGGTTAGCAATAATATCCGACAAAAATGTTTGCAAAATCGACAAAATTGTCGAAATTCATAAAGCTATGACCTTAACAGAGGAGTATGATAATACAACAGCAGAATTATTTGCTATATTATATGCAGAAGATTTGAATAAATATTATATATTAACAGCTCCAAATAAGTTTCAGGAATGGAAACCAGGTGAGCCATTAATTCAATTTTCTACTGAGACTTTAAATGGAGATACTATTACTTTTCCAATTATTACAGATTCTCTTGATTTAACAAATTTATCTGGAACATTTGACTTTTATTACGGTTTCAAATTGGATAATAGTTCACTAATTTACACAACTGATAAATTGATATTTTAAAAATAAAGCCCCCTTTTTGAGGGGGGTATTTTGTTATGTTATAAAGGAACTTTTTAATATCACTATCAATGTACCTTAAATTAGTTAATGGAAAAATAATTGATGATATGATATAGAGAAAGTTTCTTAAAAATCATCTTCATTTTTTTCCATTGAAACAGTTTCAAGGGCTTCTTTTAATTTTTCGAGTTTAAAAGGTTTTGGAATAAATTTTTCCATTCCTGCGTTTTTATATACTATTCTATCCTCCATCATTACATTGGCAGTTAATGCAAATATAGGAATATCTGGAAAATCTTTTTTTATTAACCTTGTTGCTTCAAGTCCATCCATTACAGGCATATTTATATCCATTAGCACTACATCATAATTCTCTTTATGAACTTCCTCTACAGCAATTTTACCATTTTCCACTATTTTAAAATTATTATAACCTAATTTTTTTAGAAAATTTTTAATAACCTGCTGATTTAATTTGTTATCTTCTGCAACAAGGATTTTTAAATTTTTTAATTCTGAATCTTTAATAGTTTTTTTTACTTTAACTTTTTTATCAATATTTGAAATTAATTGAGAAAGTATGCCCAATAGCTCATTTTTTAAAATAGGCTTTAAAATCAGTGCATCAAAAATCTTTTTATCTTTTAACGTTACCATATCAGATGATAGCCCAATAACAATAATTTCTTTATTATATTTTTTTATTAATCTTGCTAATTCTATTCCATTTAAATTAGGCATTCTAATATCAGTTATAATTACATCAAAATTTTTTATCTGATTTGTGTAAATTAATTTTTTAAATTCATTTGGGTCTCTAAATGTTTGAATTTTATTTGTATAATTTAATAAAATTTTCTTTAAAACTTTTAAATTTGCAGGTATGTCATCAATTAAAGCAAAGCTTTTATCTTTTAAATTTTCTCCATTAACTAATTCAAATCTGCTTTTTAATCTTTGTGCCAATTCTGAAGATTTCTTTAAATTAAGGGTAAAATAAAAGGTTGTCCCTTTACCAACTTCACTTTCAACCCATATTTTACCATCCATTGCTTCAATAAGTTTCTTTGTAATTGTAAGTCCAAGCCCAGTACCACCATATTTTCTGCTAATAGAGGAATCTTCCTGAGAAAAACTTTGAAAAATTTTATTAATATTCTCCTTTGCAATTCCTTTTCCAGTATCTTTTACATAAAATAAAATTTCACAAAACTGTGCTTTATCACTTTTCTTTTTTGCGCCCAATTCTATAAAACCTTTTTCTGTGAATTTATTGGCATTATTAAGTAGATTTAAAAATATCTGTTTGATTCTTAAAGGGTCACCTAATACAACAGGTAAATTTTCATCAATATTAAGAATATAATCCACGTTCTGTTTTATCTTGGCTCTGATAATTTTGCAAACTTCCTCAATAAGTTCTTCTAAATTTATCTCTATTTCTTCAAGTTCAAGACTGCCACTTTCTATTTTGGAAATATCTAAAATATCATTAATAAGTTGCAAAAGATGCTCTCCTGCTTCAAGTATATATTTTACATACTGCTTTTGAGATTTATCAAGACTTTCAAAACCTTCCAAAATCTGGGCAAAGCCAAGAATTGCATTTAAAGGAGTCCTGATTTCATGGCTCATATTTGATAAAAATTCTGATTTTGCCTTGTTTGCTTTTATGGCTTTAAGCCGTTCATTGTTTAATTTATGAGCCATCTCAACAATGCTATTTAGCAATTCTCCAAGTTCGTCTTTTCTTTTGGTTTTTAACTCAGGTACAGTATCTTTATTGATAATTTCATCTGAAAGATTGATTAATTTTTTTACTGGAATCAGAATATCGTAAGAAATACCCAACATTATAGCAAAAAATATTAAACATGTAAAAATTATTAGAACGGTCATTGTTCGTGTAATCTTCTGAATATTATACTGAAGTTGATCAATATTCCTAACTACTTCAAGTTTTATTGATTTATTATTAAAACTCATAGTGTCTAACAATCTTAAAGGAAAATTATAGCAATAATATTTTTCACCTTTTTCAAGGGTAATATTTCTTGTAGGTCTTTTAGGTGGGGATTTTTTATAAATTTTAGAATAAAAAAGATGATAATTTGCACCTAACAATTTATTATTTTGCCATAATCCACAATATATTTCATTGTGGCCAATTAGCAGAATATCATTAAAAAAAGAGTAAGATGGAAATGGTTGAATAATACCTATGTAACCAATTTTAAAATTATTTGATGTGTATTTGTTGTAAACTGGCTCTACCACTGCAAAGTATAACTTATTATTAATATTAAAATAAAAATCATTTTTCTCTGCACTAAAATGTCTGATTTTTAAAAGGATTTTTTTTTGAGTTGCTCTGTTAATAGGCTCTAAAGAATAAAATCCATATAAAGATTTATCAGAATTCAGAAAAATAATTGCATACAAGTTAAATTGTATAACTTTATTTTCAGCAAATTCAGCAAGTTTATTTTTATCTTTCAAAAAAAAGGTTAACTTTAAATTAGTATCAGAATATATGTTATTTAGTGCTAATTTTATGTTGTCAATATCTTTATTTATTAGTGCTTGTATTACAAAGAAAATACTTTCTGTTTCCTGTTTAAAGAATTTTTCAAATCTATTTGTAACTTTATTGCCAATAAAATATATTGTAATAGTAAGTATTACAAGAAGCAAGCTGTTTATTAAAATGATTTTACTTTTTAATTTCATGGATAATAATTATCAAAATTATTTTAAAGATTCAACATTTTTTAGTATTGTCTTGACTTGATGTAAAAGTTAAACTAATTTTATATTATAAACAAAATAGGAGGGGATAATGAAAACTTATAGAAAAGAATTGTGGTTTGAAACAAAGAATAAAGTTGAATTTATAAATATTACAAGGCAGGTTGAAAAATGTGTTAGAGAAAGTGGTATAAAAGAGGGATTATGTCTTGTAAATGCCATGCATATTACTGCCTCTGTTTTCATTAATGACAATGAAAGTGGATTAATTGAAGATTTTAAAGAATGGCTTGAGAAATATATCCCTTCACAACCAATTTCAAGATATAGGCATAATTTGACAGGAGAAACCAATGGTGATGCTCATATTAAAAGACAATTTATGGGAAGAGAAGTTGTTGTTGCAGTTACAAATGGGAATCTCGATTTTGGCCCTTGGGAGCAGATTTTTTATGGTGAATTTGATGGTCAAAGAAAGAAAAGAGTGCTTGTGAAAATTATTGGTGAATAATTATGAGATAGGTGACGATAAATTAAAACCTTGACCCTCTTTATTTTTTCTGATAAATTTAACCATTCTAAATAAGGAGGAAACAATGCCTAAAAGACATGTGTCAAAAGGTCTGTGGAATCACTTAATGAACAACTCTGTTGAAATGGGGCTTGCAAGTATAATTTTTGAAATAGGAGTAGCATCCAAATATATAGTTCATGCTATGAGGACAGGTAACCTTGGCTTAGCAGGTACAAGTAATTTATATGGAGAGGAGCAATTAGCACTTGATGTGCTTGCTGATGAAATTATTAGAGACAGGCTTGATCATACAGGTCAGGTTAAATCTTTTGCTTCTGAAGAGATGGATAATATACTGATTTTTGAGAGAAAGGGACCCAAAAAATATAGTGTGGTTGTTGATCCACTTGATGGTTCATCCCTTGTTGATGTTAACCTTGCTGTAGGGACAATAGTTGGTATTTACAAAAATGACGACCTTCTTCAAAGTGGCAGAAATATGGTTGGAGCAATGTATGTTGTATATGGTCCAAGGACAACTCTTGTGTATTCAGTTGGTAAAGGGGTACATGAATTTACATTAAATACTCTTGGAGAATATGTTCTTACTCGTGATAATATTCAACTAAAATCAACTAATAAAATTTACAGCCCTGGTGCCAAAAGAGATGAATACCTCAAATATCATGAAAAATTTATTGATTATCTTGAAAATAATGGTTACAAATTGAGATATTCTGGTGGTTTTGTTCCAGATATTAATCAGATATTATTGAAAGGTGGAGGGCTTTTTACATACCCTGCAACCACAAAAAATCCTAATGGAAAATTAAGGCTACTATTTGAATTGAATCCAATGGCATATCTTGTTGAAAACGCAGGTGGTTTTGCTTCAAATGGAGAGATGCCGATACTTGATATAAAACCAGAAAAAATTGATCAGAGGGAGCCTATTTACATTGGCTCAAAAGAAGAAGTTTTAATTGCAGAAAAATTTGTAAAAGGAGAAAATATATAATAATGAATGAAAAAATTTTAAAATTAGCTGTAACATTCGATGATGTTTTACTATTGCCAGATTATTCGGAAGTTATACCAGCGGAAGTGGATGTGTCAACTTATCTTACACCGCAGATAAAGTTGAATATCCCTTTATTGAGTGCTGCAATGGATACAGTTACTGAAGCTAAAACTGCCATTACAATGGCAAGGGAAGGTGGCATTGGTATTATTCATAAAAATATGTCAATTGAAAGGCAGGCACTTGAAGTTGAAAAGGTAAAAAAATCAGAAAGTGGAATGATAGTTGAGCCTAAAACTGTAGAACCTGAGCAGAAAATTGCAGATGCTCTTGAGATAATGAGTAGATATAAAATTTCAGGTGTACCTGTTGTTAAAAATAAAAAACTTGTTGGAATACTTACAAACAGAGACCTTAGATTTGAAGAGAACTTTAATAGGAAAATAGAAGATGTTATGACCAAAGAGAATCTCGTTACAGTACCTGTTGGTACAACAATGGATAAAGCAATTAAGCTTCTTCATAAACATAGAATAGAAAAATTATTAGTTGTAAATGATGATTATGAATTAAAAGGTTTAATTACAATAAAAGATATTGAAAAAACTAAAAAATATCCTAATTCAGCAAAAGATAATATTGGTAGACTAATAGTTGGAGCTGCTGTTGGTATTTCAAAGGATAGAGAAGCAAGAATACAGGCTCTTATAGATAATCATGTAGATGTAATTGTAATAGATACTGCACATGGAAATTCAAAAAATGTTATTGATGCTATAATTGATACAAAGAAAAATTTTCCAGATATACAGCTAATAGCAGGTAATATTGCCACTGGTGAAGCAGTTGAAAGACTTGCAAAAGCTGGTGTTGATGCTGTTAAAGTAGGGATAGGACCAGGTTCCATCTGTACTACAAGAATTGTTGCAGGTGTAGGTGTGCCTCAAATCACTGCTATTATTGACTGTGTTAAAGTGGCAAAAAAATATGGTATCCCCATAATAGCAGATGGTGGAATTAAGTATTCAGGTGATATTGTAAAAGCTATTGCTGCTGGGGCAGACACAGTAATGATTGGAAGCTTATTTGCTGGTACTGAAGAAGCTCCTGGAGAAAAGATACTTTACCAGGGAAGAAGTTATAAGATTTACAGGGGCATGGGTTCACTTGGTGCAATGAAAGCAGGGAGTAGTGATAGATATTTCCAAGATGATATAGATACAGAAGTTAAGTTTGTCCCTGAAGGAATAGAAGGTAAAGTTCCTTATAAAGGTGAGCTTTCAGAAAGCATATATCAGCTAATTGGAGGATTGAGAGCAGGAATGGGATACACTGGTTGTAAAAATATTGAAGAGCTGAAAACTAAAGCTAAATTTGTGAGAATTACAAATGCAGGTTTAAGGGAAAGTCATGTTCATGATGTAATTATTACTAAAGAAGCTCCAAATTATAGAATGGAATAGTGCTGTTATAGAAAGTCTCTTTTTACCTTTTCATATACCATTCAGATTTTCTATTATTTAAGTTAAATTTATAATTTTTTTCAATTTGACATTAAATATTCTTTATTATCATAATTAATATGTAGCAAAAATAAAGTTGACAAATTAGAAAAGATAATATAATAGCAGGTACTCTTGAGGTGAGTGTAGCTCAGTTGGTAGAGCACTGGATTGTGGCTCCAGGAGTCGTGGGTTCAAAGCCCATCACTCACCTTTTATTTTCAATCACTTACGAGCCTTCCAATTTTCTAAAAATCAAATTACAGCATTTTTGAAAAGCTATTTAAAAATATTTGAGATGATTTTTGATGCTTCTTTTCTGGATTAATCTAAAGTTTTTGTATAGATTCTTGTGGTGGAAATATCTTTATGGCCTAAAATATAAAACCAATCTTGAAGCAAGAGATTTTTTGGACCAACACCCTCAAAATAATAGCTTTGATGGCAAATAGGAGCACCTGTGTAAAAAATTGCTGTTGGATTTTGTATAATCACATTATTTTTTGCAAAAAAATAGCCCCCATTTTTACATGAGGGCTATATGAAGTTTAATATAAATATTGTTTTTACAATGCTTGATTCATTATTTCCACAACATCCTTAACAAATAGAGATAAATTTTCTGGTTTTGAGCCTTCAAGTATTAAAGCTTGATTATACAGAAGCTCTATATATTTTTCCAACTTACTATTATTTTTATCTTTTTTATAAATTTCATTTAGTTTTTTTATTAACTCATGCTCCGGGTTTAATTCAAAAGTTCTTGTTATTGTAGGAACATCCTGTCCCATTGCTTTAAACAGCTTTGCCATATGTGGATCCATGTCATTTTCACCAGCAACCAAACAGCATGGTGAATCTTTTAATCTACCAGAAAATCTCACATCACTGATTTTATCTTTTAGCTGCTCTTTTACAAATTTGAGAAAATCTTTAAATTCTTTTTCATTAAATTTTTTTTCATCAAGTTTTATATCTCCTTTTATAACTGATTTTACTGATTTTCCTTTATATTCAATTAAACTTCCCATAATAAAGTCATCAATATCATCAGTTAGAAATAGTACCTCATAGCCCTTTTCTTTAAAAGCCTCAAGGTATGGAGAATTTTCAAGTTCATCTCTGCTATTACCTGTTATGTAGTAAATATCTTTTTGCTCTGGAAGCATATTTTCTATATATTTATCAAAATCAGTGTATTTGCCTTTCTCAGTTTTGGTGGACTCAAAAAGCAGTAGTGATGCTATTTCCTCTTTTTTTGCAAAATCAATATGAATACCTTCTTTTAAAATAGTGCCAAATTCTTTATAGAATGATAAATATTTATCAAAATCTTTTTGCTTCATATTTTTCAAAGTATCAATAATCTTGGAAACAAGATTTTTTCTGATTATTTCAACCTGCCTGTTGTTTTGAAGCATTTCCCTTGAAATATTTAGTGGTAAATCAGCAGATTCTACAACACCCTTAACAAATCTTAAATAAGGTGGCAGTAATTCCTCACAATTTTCCATTATTTGAACACGTTTTACATAGAGCATTGGCCCAATTTTGTAATCATTAAAATAGATATTAAAAGGCTTTTTCTTAGGTATAAAAAGAAGAGCTGTAAATTCTACTGTCCCTTCAACTTTATAATGGATTATTTCAAGAGGATCATTAAAATCGTGAGAGATATGTTTGTAAAATTCACAATACTCAGTTTGTTTAATTTCATTTTTATCTCTTAACCATATGGCTTTTTGGGAATTAAGAATCTCTTCTTCTTTAACTTTTTCTCCTTTAACAATTGTAGAATCTTTTTCTACTTCCATAACAATTGGATATTCAATAAAATCAGAGTATTTTTTTACAAGGTTCCTTATTTCCCACTCTTCAAGATATTTAGTTTCATCCTCTTTTAAATGAAGTATTACATCAGTGCCTCTCTTTTCTTTTTCACATTCTGAAATTGTAAAGAAACCATCTGCTTTTGATTCCCATTTTACACCATTTTTTTCTCCAGCTTTTTTGGTAATAACAGTAACTTTATCTGCTACCATAAATGCAGAGTAAAAGCCTACTCCAAATTGGCCAATTAGCTCTATATCTGCATCTTGTGCATCTTGTTTTAATTTTTCAAGAAATGCCTTAGTGCTTGAATGAGCAATAGTTCCTAAGTTTTCTTTGATTTCATCAGCAGTCATTCCAATACCATTGTCAGATACAGTTAAAGTTTTATTATCTTTATCTGCAATAATTTTAATTTTAAAATCATTATCTCCTTCTAAAATATCAGGATTGGTTAATGATTCAAATTTTAATTTATCTATTGCATCTGAAGCATTTGAAATTAATTCTCTTAAGAAAATTTCTTTATGTGAGTATAATGAATTAATAACAATATCCAGAAGTTGATTTACTTCAGTTTTAAACTTTAACTTTCTGCCACTCATATGTTACCTCCATTAATTTTGTTATTAATTTAAAGTTGTTGATAGTTTAAGCATTAATTTCTAAATTTTATCCTATATACCTTATACAAGTTCACGGCTCAACATTCATATTTCAACGTTGAAACACCTTTTAACAACAAATTGTCGCAAATATCATTTTAAGTAGAAAATTGTATAAGACCTTTGCACAGCGTTTTTCATGATATGCTAAAATTTTTATTAATTATCCATTTATGGATTCTTCATTCTCAGTAGCTCACACGTATTTTCTAACACAGCACTCTTTTTCTCCATTCATATATAATAGAATTACGATTTTGAAATTGTCAAGGTGTGAGAATATGGAAAATATTAATTAATTTTTTTTATCCAGAAACTTCCACCACCAAACCAGTTGATTTCAGGGAAGAATTCTTTAAAAACTTTCTCAATATTTTTTACAAAATTATCTGGCAAAAGTTTTTTTATTTCCTCTGGAAATTTATAGCCAAGATAACTATTAGCAAAAATTGTTTTAAAAGAGTTATTAAATAACAGAAATGTATAGAGCATATATTGCTCATTCCAGAATCTGTATTCCTCTTTAATCCATTTAACAGGATAATCAAGAGGAAGAAATATATCATGAAAATGTACAATAACACCACTATTTAGTATTGGTAAAATTTCTGAAAAAATTTTTAACACATCAGAGCCTGTTTTAACAATGTGTGAGCTGTCAATAAATAGAATATCACCATATTTAAGTTGTTTGAAAAATTCAATATTAATATTTTCAAGTTTCTCTTTTAAAACATCTTTAACACAGGTAATTGATGAAAGTTCCATGTCAGGATATGGTTCTATGCATATTATTTCCCCTTTATTATTTTTTTCTAATGCTTTTGATTGAATTAATGTGGAAAAACCAGAACCGATTTCAATAATTTTTATAGGGCATGTTTCTCTTATAGTAAGGTAAGCTATATATGCATCAAGTCCGTCAAATCTATTGTTACCTATAAATTTATCATTAATTTCTTTTAACTCAATGTGGTATTTTTCAAAAAGTTCAATTAAACACTGTAATTGAGTATTTATATCAATATCTATATAATCCATATTAAAATAACATTTTTTGACAAATCTTGTATCAGGAATAGGTGAATAGAAGTGATTATGAGTAATATGAATCCCTGATTCTTCAAAAATAGGGAAAAGTTTCTTATAATTTTTTTTTATATAGTTTATAAAAATTTTATACATCTATTCTGTTCCAGCAAGTTGGAGAAGTCCAGTAAAAAAATTCATGAGGATATTTAATAAGCTCATTTTCAATGGTATTAAAAAAACTCTGCATTTTTTCTGGAATTTCTTCCCTGCTTTTTATATAAATTGGTTGAAACACTTTTGCTTTAATTGTAAAGTCACTGTCTCTGTAAGTAAATACCGGTATTAATGGAGACTTTGTTTTAAAAGCTATTTTCAATGCTGTAAATGGATAATGAAAAGTTTTTCCCATAAATTTTACGGGAATTTTTGCAGAGTTTCCAAGTGGTGAATCAAGTACTATTGCAATTAACTCTTTATTTAAAATTTTAGAGTAAAATTCTTTTGCATTAATGTATCCAACGTAAAAAAATTTGCCATTCATAAATTCACACATCCCATTAATTTTTCTCTCAAGAAAATTTCTAAAAATAGGGCATTCAGCTTCAAAGTATGGCCATGCAAGTGCGTTTACTTTAAAATTGTAAGTAAATCCAAACTTGCACAATACTGAAGCAAAAGAACCTTCATGTAACAGGGCAATTATCCCACCAGTGCCTCTATTAATAACCTCATTAATGTAATAACAGTTTTCTATTTCTACATGTTTCTCTATAAACTTTTCCTGTTTTAAACCAATTCTAACAGCATCCATCTCTTCCATACTTGCAGCTGCAAACACATTTAGGCTAATCTCTTTAGCTTTTTCAGTATTGACATTTAATAGCTTGCTAATAGCAGAGCACATTTTTTCAAAATCATTTTTTAATTTAATTGCTATTTTTATTCCTCTAAATTGTGCTGCTTTGCAACTTAAAATATAAGAAACCTTGCTGTAAGCTCGCAGTTCAATGTTATAATCTATAAATTTTTTGAAAAAATCTGTATCAACAGGTGTTGAAATTATAGGATAAAACATTAATCCTCCCAACAATACTCCATCTGAATCATACCATATGCTTTGCTATTTGAAACAATTTTAAAAGGCTCAGATTTTTGAATATCGTATGGGTGCAAACCACTTTCATCTACAAGTATTCCATAAACCATATATCTACCTGGCAATAAAGGAAGGCTTTTTATTCTCATTGTTTTAACAGTGCCATTTTCAAGTGGAAATTCTTTATAATTATCAAGAAGCGTTGTAGAGCCAAAAGCAAGAATATCGTCATATCTGATAATTCCAAGTCCAACATGTCCCTTTGCAGATAGATTCGTTAAATTTCCTATTTCCATTTTTAATAATATTTCTTCATCTGGAAAGAATTTATCTTCTGTTTTGCCATTACTTTTTTCAAACCAGATTTTTTTTATAAAAATTAATTTCTCTTTTTCATTGACATTTTCTTGATTGTTTTTATTTGCTTTATTTGCAACATGATTCTGGTACACCTGAATAGTATCCTTTATGTTTCCGTCAAACTTAACACTTCCATTATCAATCCAGATGCCTCTTTTGCAAAGCTCCTGAAGATGATAATAGCTGTGAGAGCAAAATACCACAGTTTTATTTGATTTGCAAAAATCCATCATTTTATCAATGCACTTTTTTTGAAAATGTTGATCCCCAACTGAGAGAGCTTCATCAATTATCAAAATATCGGGGTCAACTGAAGTTGCAATTGAAAAAGCAAGCCTCACATACATACCAGATGAATAGGTTTTTACAGGCTGATTAATAAAATCTCCTAACTCTGAAAAATCAATTATTTCTTTCTCCTTTTTTTCAATTTCTTCCCGTGATAGCCCCAACAATGAACCATTTAAATATATATTTTGTAATCCGGTAAATTCAGGATGAAATCCAGCCCCAAGTTCAAGAAGAGCAGCAACCCTTCCATTAATTTCAATTTCCCCGCTGGTCTGTTTTAAAGTGCCAGCAAGAATTTTTAATAATGTGCTCTTGCCTGCACCATTATCTCCAACAATACCAACTATTTCTCCAGCCCTGATGTTTAAAGAAATATCTTTAAGTGCAATAATCTCTTTGTGCAATCTCTTTTTTAAAACAAATTCTTTTAACCTATCAACAGGTTTTGAATATAGTTTATAAGTTTTGTTTATCTCTTTTATTTTAATTGCATACATTTTATTTTAAGCAGTTGTTTAATTTTCTAATGCTTTCCAGTAAACATTCTGGGTTATAATTGCTATCATAAAGGAGTTGTCTCTGAATACAGCCAAACAGTTTTACATTGTCTATAACAGAGCTTCCAATTAATGATTTAAAATAGATATTGTAGTTAGAACTGTATGGAAATTTAAAACAAAAGTTTTTTAAATGTTGATTTAATAAAATTTTCTTTTTAAAACCCTGGCTGTTGCCGATTTCAAGAACACTACTTTTACCTTTGCTAAATGCTTTAAAGCATAGATTAATATTTTTATAAAATGAAAACCATCCAATATTTTCTCTTTCCTTTGAAATATATTGATTTACTGAACTTCCTGTATAGAGCTTTAGCATTTTATCATTGTTATAATTTACTATTTTGGCTTTACCTTTTGTATTCCATCCTAATTTACCCATTTCAAAAAAACCATTAAATATCATACTACCTTCATAATCTTTATATGTCCATAAAGCATAACCTCTGGTATATCTTTTAAGTAAATTACATGCCTTATCAAGAAAGTCAGGAATAAATCCTGGATGAATAATGGTATTGCCAATACTTGGTGGTGAATCATCATAAAAGTTAAATTGGTCAATAAATAAATATTTACCTGAAATTTTAGATTTTACATCTTTGAGCATATATTTAAATCTTTTTATTGCTGTATCTGAAAGCTCATAATTCCAGATATTTTTAGCCCCCCATGCAGGTGTGTAGTATATTGTAAAAAAATCAAGATTTGATTTATACTGCTCAGTATGGTCATACCACTGAATAATTTTGCCCTTTTTTGAGTAAATTGGATCTTTATCAATACGGATCTCCATGCTCAGTTTTGGAAATACTTTTTTAGCAGTTAAAAGAATCCTTTTTGTAAGAAGAAAATCCCAGTATTGAAGGAATAACTTAAAAGCAGGTTCTTTTTTTGATGGAATATAAATCTGTGACCATAAGTGGAATTTAATATCATAAATTTTTGAAATATCTTTTAAAGAGTATCTTTTTTTTAAAAAATCAACAAATCCAATTTCATTTGCATATTTTTTTCGTAACGATTTATTCATAACTGTAAATTGATAAAATAGGAAAAAATCTTCCCATGTTATAAAGCCTGAAAGAAAATTGGGGTAGCTTTTAGCTATTGAGTAGATTTTTTTTAAATATAGACTCCATGAATTTAAAATTGAGTTATCAAAAAAAATTTTTATGAACCTTTCCTGAACAGAAGGAGTTACTTTTGGGTAAAAATCCCACGAATAACTTACTCTTAATATAACGTATAAATTGTGTTGCTGGGCTTTTTTTAGCAAAAATTTAAGCCGATTTAATGCAAAATAGTTATACGTAATAGGATTAAGTGTAGGTTGAAATTCTCCCCATGGAATTGCAAGTATAATTGTATTGAAACCATCTTTTTTAATTTTTTTAAAATCATTATCCACATTTTTTAATTCTAAGCTGTTCCAGAACATAACTGTCCATGAATTACCCCAATAGTGCACTCCCCTGAAGTATGAATGAAGTGATGGAGTAAACATGAAAAATATTACAATAATTATAAAAAGATTGGTCAATTTTTTCATTAACGCTCCTGTATATAAATGATGGTTAAAGTTGAAAAATAAAATATCATAAATATTGTTTAAAACAGAAAAATTCTCTAATTGCAATAATTGCTATTATTCTTTAAAACTGCATTAGAGATTGAAATTTTTAACACCTCTGCACAATGTTTTTCAAGTTTTAAGGATAATTGATATTATAAAATATTGTAAAAAGTCAATATTAAATAAAAATTTACTTGACATAATTTTATTATCACATTAAACGTAAAGAGGAAAGAAAAAAAGGAGGAGATGTATGAAAGTATTGGCTGAAAAAATATGGATGGACGGAAAATTCATCCCATGGGAAGAAGCAAATGTTCATATTTTAACTCATACTTTACATTATGGTTTAGGAGTATTTGAGGGTATTAGATGTTATGCTACTGCAAAGGGAAAGACAGCTGTTTTTAAATTAAAAGAGCATGTGGACAGACTTTTTGATTCAGCCAAAATAGTAGAAATGAATATCCCATTTAGCAGAGAAGATATTTTCAAAGCAATTGTGGATACAGTTAAGGTAAACAAAATTGGAGATGGTTATATTAGACCAATATCCTTTGTTGGACCAAGCTCAATTGGCCTATATGTTAAAGAATATCCAGTGAAAACAGCCATTATTGCTATCCCTTTTGGTAAATATCTTGGTGAGGAAGGTATTGAAAAAGGTATAAAAGTAAAGACTTCATCTTTTACCAGGCATGGTGTTAATACCTCAATGACCCGTGCTAAGATTTGTGGTGCTTATGTTAACTCTATTCTTGCAAAAAAGGAAGCTGTTGAAAATGGTTATGATGAGGCTTTAATGCTTGATTCTTCAGGATTTGTTTGTGAGGCATCAGGTGAAAATATTTTTATTTTGAGAGATAATGTATTTTATACTCCACCTAAAATATCGATTTTACCAGGTATTACAAGAAATACAGTTATGGAAATAATTAGAGAAGAGGGATATGAAGTAAGAGAGTATCCATTAACAAGGGATGATATTTATATAGCTGAGGAAGCTTTTTTTACCGGGACAGCAGCTGAGATAACTCCTATTAGGGAAGTTGATGGAAGGATAATAGGCATTGGCAGAGCTGGTAAAATTACAAAACATTTGCAAAAGAAATTTTTTGAATATGCAAAATGTGAAGATGAAAAGCATATTGATTGGTTAACTTTTGTTGAATAATGTCTTTAGAGATAATAATAGATGGATACAATCTGATAAATGCCTGGCATTCACTAAAGTTAAAATTTAAAAAGTCCCCTGAGTTAGCAAGGGAAGAATTAATTGAAATTTTAGTAAATTATAGAAAAATAAAAAAGCATAAAATAACCATTGTTTTTGATGCATACAATATTTACAACCTTTTACCTTCAAAATTTTCAAGTAGGGGAATTAATATAATTTTCACACCTACTGGAGTCACAGCTGATGATTTTATAAAAGAAAAGCTTAAATCTAATGGTGAAAAATATATTGTTGTTTCATCTGATAATGAAATAAAAAATTGTGCAAATTTGAACCACGCCACTCCTATTAATTCAGATGATTTTATTTCAAAATTGGAGTTTGCTCTTTACTTTAACACAAAAGGTGTTATAGATGATGAAGAAAATTTTGATAAAAGGTTGGATACAAAGAAAAAAGGTAATCCTAAAAGATTGCCAAAAAAATTAAGAAGGATAAAGCATAAAATTAAAAAATTATAAATCAGGAGTTATATAAATGGAATGTGTTGATTTGAACATTGCTTTGGAGCATGGCTTAACAGAGGAGGAATATGAGAATATTATAAATATTCTTGGAAGAAAGCCTAATCTTACTGAGATAGGGATTTTTTCTGTAATGTGGAGTGAGCATTGTAGCTATAAGAGCTCAAGGATTCATCTGAAAAAATTTCCAACTGATGCTAAGTGGGTAATACAGGGTCCCGGTGAAAATGCAGGTATTATAGATATTGGTGATAATCTTGCCGTTGCATTTAAAATGGAAAGCCATAACCATCCATCTTTTGTTGAGCCTTATCAGGGTGCTGCAACAGGAGTTGGTGGAATTTTAAGAGATATCTTTACAATGGGAGCAAGGCCAATTGCAAGTATGGATTCTCTTAGATTTGGAGAGCCTGATAATGAAAGAACTAAATATTTGTTATCAGGTGTTGTATCAGGAATAGCAGATTATGGCAATTGTATGGGAGTCCCCACTGTTGGAGGAGAAACATATTTTGATAAATGTTACAATGGTAATATTTTGGTTAATGTTTTTAACCTTGGAGTAGTTGAAAAAGATAAAATATTTTATGGATACGCATCAGGGGTGGGAAACCCGGTAATTTATGTTGGGTCAAAAACAGGGAGAGATGGAATACATGGGTGTTCACTTCTTGCATCAGAAGAATTTGATGAAACTTCAGAGGAGAAAAGGCCAACTGTGCAAGTGGGAGACCCATTTACAGAGAAACGGTTGCTTGAAGCATGTCTTGAATTAATGAGTAAAGATTACATAGTTGGTATTCAAGATATGGGTGCCGCAGGTTTAACATCTTCTTCTGTTGAAATGGCTGGTAGAGCAGGCACAGGAATTATTCTTAATCTTGATAATATACCTGTTAGAGAAGATGGAATGACACCTTATGAAATGATGTTATCAGAATCTCAGGAAAGGATGCTCATTGTTGCCAAAAAAGGTTATGAGGAGAAAGTAAAAGAGATTTTTGCTAAATGGGATTTAGATGCAGTTGTTGTTGGTGAAGTTACTGATACAGGCAAATTTCAACTATACTTTAAAAATGAAAAAGTTGCTGATATCCCTGTTAATTCAATTGCTGATGAGGCGCCTGTGTACAATAGGCCGGTTAAAGAGCCTGAATATTTAAAAGATGTTAATTCATTTGATATTTCCTCTTTAAATTTTAATAGAGATTACAATGAAGTGCTTGATTCAATGCTTTCATCTTTAAATATTTGTAGTAAAAAGTGGATTTATGAGCAGTATGACCATATGGTTAGAATAAATACTGTTGTTCTGCCTGGTTCAGATGCTGCTGTAATTAGAATAAAAGGCACCAGTAAAGCTGTTGCTATTTCAACTGATTGCAACAGTAGATACTGTTTTTTAAACCCCTATACTGGTGCTCAGATTGCTGTTGCTGAAGCAGCAAGAAATGTTGCATGCAGCGGTGCAAGACCTATGGCAATAACAGATTGCCTCAATTTTGGTAATCCTGAAAAGCCAGAGATTATGTGGCAGTTCAAAGAGGCAGTAGAAGGTATGGCAAATGCTTGTGAGGTCTTGAAAACACCTGTAGTTAGTGGTAATGTTAGCTTTTACAATGAGACATCTGGTACGCCAATTTTCCCCACACCAACAGTTGGTATGGTTGGTTTGCTTGAAAATATTGAAAATCATCTTACGCAATCTTTTAAAGCAATAGGAGATGTAATTATATTAATTGGTGAAACCAAAGAGGAGTTAGGTGGCTCTGAATATCTTTCATTGTTTCATAATATGGTAAAGGGAAAAGCACCAGAGATTGATATTTTTAAAGAAAAGCTATTAATAGATACTATTTTAAAGCTTAATAACCAGAAATTGCTAAAATCAGCACATGATGTCTCAGAAGGGGGGCTTGCAGTTGCTCTTGCAGAGTGTTGTATTACAGGGGATTACCCAATTGGTGCCAACATATCTTATTCCATTGATATAGATGATATTTATCTCCTTTTTTCAGAATCGCAAGGCAGGGTAATTGTTTCTATAGATAAGAAAAATTTATCTGATGTTGAAGCTATTTTAAAAGATTCAGGGCTTACCTTCAATGTTATTGGAGAGACTGGAGGCACATTTTTTAAGATAAATAATATAGTGGATATGGATGTAATGGCTTTAAAAAAGAGCTATTTTTCAGCACTTGAAAGATATATTAATTAATTTAAATTTTTTTACAAAAAAATGTTGACAAAGCAAAAAAGTTTTGTTAAGCAGCCATTCCTTGACAGTTAATGGGCCGCTAGCTCAGTTGGTAGAGCAGCAGACTTTTAATCTGTTGGTCGAAGGTTCGATTCCTTCGCGGCTCATTTTTAATATAAATTTTGCGTCCCTATCGTCTAGCCTGGCCTAGGACACCGGCCTTTCACGCCGGCGACAGGGGTTCAAATCCCCTTAGGGACGCCATTTTTTTATAATGCCTTTATTAACCACATCGGGATTTATCCTTAGAAAAAATCACTTTAAAGATGCAGATAGAGTAGTTGTTTTATTTTCAAAAGATTTTGGGAAAATTACTGCACTTGGAAAATTTGCAAAAAAAAGTATTAAAAGAAATCTTAATCTTCTTGATTATGGATATGTTTTAAAATTTTTTTTGACTCAGAGCAAAAATAAACAATATTTTTTTATTAATAAAGTGGAGTTTATAGAGAAGTTATTTGACTTTAATAGCTTTACATCAATAATGGTTGTGCACTATATTAATGAAGTGCTTTATAATTTAATTTATTCATATGAAGATTCAGGGAAAATATTTGATTTTACAATTAATTTTTTAAAACATTTTAATTTAAAAGACTTATCTAAAAACATTTCTCTTCTTAATTTTTTTAACATAAATATCCTTTCATTAACAGGATATGGACTCAACAGCGGTAAATGTTGTGTTTGTGGTGGAAATGAATATATTCAAAATTATTCCCTTGAAAATTTAGGATTTATATGTAATAAATGCATTAAAGGTAGTGCATTTACACTTTGTAATGGCACTTTAAAGTTTTTAAAAAATAGTGGAAAATTAAATTTTTCAAATATAAATTTATCTCAGCAGATAATTTCTGAGATAGAGATAATTTTTTTTGCAACATTAGAAAAATTTGTTTCTATTAATAGAATAAATAAAATAAAACAGATATATTTTAATTTAAAAAATGGAATATAAGAATTCACTGGAAAGAGTTAAAAATTCTATTTTCCAGGGTGAAGTAGAAAAAATTTTAGGTTACAATTTTTATAATAAAACACTTCTTTTAATAGCTTTAACACATAAATCGTACATATATTACTTTAGGCAGGAATACATTTTTTCTAATGAAAGGTTGGAGTTTTTAGGAGATGCTGTTTTGGGACTTGTAATTTCTGAAATTTTAATGGAAAAATATCCTGATTATAAAGAGGGAGTGCTTACAAAAATAAAATCACGAATAGTGAGTGAAGCTGTTCTTTACAAAATAGCAAAGCAGATTCATCTTGAAAAATATATTTTACTTGGTAAAAGTGAATTTGTTTCAAACAACCATAAAAAAAATTCTATTATAGCTGATGCTATGGAATCAATAATAGGTGCAATATATAAAGATGGTGGACTTGAAGCAGCGCGTTTTTTCATAAAAAAGCATTTTAACAAATATATTGAAGATTCTAATAAAGAGAATTTTTTAACTGATTACAAGTCATTATTGCAGGAAATTGTTCAAAAAAAATATAAAATTAAGCCTGAATATAAAATAGTGAAAGAGGAAGGTCCAGAGCATAATAAAATGTTTTATGTAAAAGTATATGTTAAAAATAAAGAGTATGGCACAGGTACAGGCAAGAACAAAAAGGAAGCTGAGCAGAATGCTGCTCATAATGCTGTAAAATTAATAGAACATTGAAGCGTTTTATTATCCCTATCTTTATTTCAAATCAAGGTTGTAAATATAAATGCATTTTTTGTAACCAGTCTAATATCTCATCAGAATCTGTTAAATTAGATGAAATAGATAAAATCATAGAAAAGTATATTGAAACTCAGATAAATAAATATGGTGGCATTCATAAAAAATATAAAAAAAAACAGATATCGTTTTATGGAGGGAGCTTTACATGCCTTGGTGAAAAAAGAATGAGAAGTTACCTTAATAAAGTTGAAAAATATATTAAAAGCGGAATATTGGATTCAGTGAGATTATCAACAAGACCTGATTGTATTGATGAAAATATTCTTGAGATATTAAAAAATTATTATGTAGAAACAATAGAAATAGGAGCTCAGACGTTTAATAATAGGCTTTTGAAGAATTTAAACAGGGGACATACAGTTGAAGATATTATTAAAAGTGCTTCCCTTATAAAAAAGAAAGGTTTTGAGCTTGGAATTCAGGTAATGGTTGGAGTGCCTGGTGAAGAAGAAAAAGATATTACAAATATGGTAGATATACTTATAAATATTGTTAAGCCTGATTTCATTAGAATTTATCCACTGCTTGTAATTAAAGGCACCGTACTTGAGCAGATGTATAAGAATAAAAAGTTTTTTCCATTATCAAATGAAGAAACTTTAAAAAGATGCAAAAAAATATTTAAAAATTGTTTAATAAATGGTATAGAAGTTATAAGAATAGGTTTGCAAGATAGTGAATTGTTAAAAAGCAATATAATTGCAGGCCCCTTTATCCCAAATATTGGAGAAATTGTTAGAAATAATTATAACCTGGAGGTAATATGAAAACAAAGCTAACTTTAATAATCCTTTTTGTATTAATTGCAGCTGTTTCAGTATTTGTATTTTTAAATACCACAAAAGTCCCTGTTCATTTTACACCAACTATATCTTATGAGCTTCCAGCATCTTTTATTATCATTGGCTCAATTGCAGTTGGTGCTTTTTTAATGATTATACTTACTGTTTTTAGAGAGTTGAAATTAACAATGGATAATAGAAAATTGAAAAAGGCTCTCTCTGCAAAGGAGAAAGCTTTATCCACTTTTGAAAAAGGTTTAATTGAGTATTTTTTTGGAAATATTAAAAATGCTTACAAAGCATACAGTGCATCGTACAAATTGGATAAGAATTTTTTATACCAACTTTTTTTAAAAGATTTAGAAAGTAGCAGTAAAAAGAAAGAGGAGATTATTAATAAATTACCATTTGAAGTTTCAAAATTTTATCTTATTGAGCACTATTTTGAAAATAAAAAGTTTAATGCTGTAATAGATATAGCAAAAGAACTTATTGAGGATAATAATTTTAAAAATTATAATCTTTTAAAAATTATTAGAGATTCTTTTAAAGAGCTTGAAAAGTATCCTGAAGCAGTACAGATTCAGGAGAGAATTATTAATTTAAAAGATATAGATAAAGTTGCTGAGATTAAGACCCTTGCAGAGCTCAATTATTTGATTGTTGTAAAAGATTCCAATGAACCGTCAATTAACAGTTTAATAAAGAATTTTTCAAATTTCAGACCTGCTTATTTTTTAAAATACCAGTTTGTAAAGGATTCCTCCCCATTTGATGCAATAAAAGCATTAAAGGATGGTTACAAAAATTGTAAAAATGATGCAACTTTTCTCTGTGCACTATCAAAATTTGCAATTGAGAGCAGTGATGAAAAGGTTAAAAAAGATATTGAAAAATTTCTTGGAAAATTAAAAACAGAAACAGCAACAGTTCTTCAGGCTCTTGTTAATTTTTCCAATAACAATATTGAAAAAGCAGAGAATCTTGTTAAAGATTACATAGAGAATAATAAACTTGCATCACTTATTTATGCTGAAATAATTTACAGGAAAAATCATGATTTAAAAGATACAATTGAGGCTTTTAGAAAAATTTTAAATTCATCAGAAGGTATAAATATCACATACAAATGCGAAGCCTGTGGTGCTGTTTCAAATGAGTGGGTTGATTATTGTCCTGATTGTCAGAGATTTGATTCATTAAAATGTAACATCTGAGGAGAATTTGATGGACTTTAAACCAGTTATGCTTATGATTTTAGATGGTTTCGGTATTAGAGAAGAGAAAGAATTTAATGCTATCAAAAATGCTGAAACTCCCACTCTTGATTATCTTTTTGACAATTATCCCAATAGTCAGTTAATTGCATCTGGTGAAGCTGTTGGTCTTCCAGAAGGTCAGATGGGTAATTCTGAAGTAGGACATCTCAATATTGGAGCAGGGAGGATAGTGTACCAGGATCTTACAAGAATTTCAAAAGCAATTAAAGATAAATCATTCTTTGAAAATAAAGTTTTAACAGATGCTGCTAAAAAAGGGGATAGACTGCATTTAATGGGACTGGTGTCTGACGGTGGAGTGCATTCTCATATAGAGCATTTGTTTGCACTGGTTGAACTTGCTAAAAGAAATAATGTTAAGCGATGTTTTATACATTGTTTTCTTGATGGTAGAGACACTCCACCAACATCTGGTGCAAAATATTTAAATCAATTAACTGAATTTTTAAAAGAGTTAAATTATGGTGAAATTGCATCTGTTTCAGGTAGATTTTATGCAATGGATAGAGATAAGAGATGGGAAAGGATTTTTGAAGCATATAATGTTATTGTAAATGGAAAAGGTAAAATATTTGCAGATCCTGTTAAAGAGGTTAACCTGAGGTATAAGCAGAATGAAACAGATGAGTTTATTAAGCCATTTTTAGTTAATAATGATGGTGTTATTAGAGATAATGATGCTGTTATCTTTTTTAATTTTAGAGCAGACAGGGCAAGAGAGCTTACAAGGGCACTTACAGAAGAAAATTTCAAAGAATTTGATGTTACCAATAGGCCTATTTTATCTTATTATGCAACAATGACGCTTTATGATGAAAGTTTTAATTTACCTGTTGCTTTTCCACCTGAAAAGCTCAGAAATATTTTAACAGAGGTTCTTTCTGATAGAGGGTTTAAAATTTTAAAAATTGCAGAAACAGAGAAATATGCTCATGTTACATACTTTTTCAATGGTGGAGATGAGGTACCTTTTAAAAATGAGGATAGAGTTTTAATTCCTTCACCAAAAGATGTAAAAACTTATGATTTAAAGCCTGAAATGAGTGCATTTTTAATAACAGATGAGGTTTTAAAAAGGATAGATTCTGATAAATACGATTTTATTGTGTTAAACTTTGCAAATTGCGACATGGTTGGTCACACAGGTGTTTATGAAGCTGCTGTAAAAGCTGTGGAGAGTGTTGATAGGTGTGTAGGAAAAATTTATAAAAAAATTTTATCCAAAGGGGGAGCTATTATCCTTATATCAGACCATGGTAACTGCGAAGAGATGGTTGATAAAAATGGCAAGCCACATACTGCACATACAACCAATCCAGTACCTTTTATTTTCATATCTTCATTAAAAAATAAAATAAACACAAAGGATGGAATTCTTGCTGACATTGCACCAACAATTCTAAAGCTTTTTGGAATTCCCAAACCATCTGAGATGACAGGTAAAGAGCTGTTGTATGAATGATAGATTTTATTTTTCCAAGAAAATGTATTTTATGTAGAAGTAATATTAAAAGTAGCAACTATCCAGCATGGATCTGCAAAAATTGCCTTAAAAGTATAGAATATATTGAGAAAATTTATTGCAATAGATGTTTCTCTCCTTATGAGGATAAATGTATATGCCAGAATCTTTACTATAATATAAAAGAGATAAAGAGCTGCTTTTTATACAATGGTCAGGGAAAAGAACTTATCCATAAGTGGAAATATTCAAAAATATTTTTTATTAAAGATTTTTTTGAAAAGGTTTTTATAAAACATTATCCATACAAGAATTTAACATTTGATATTATATTATTTGTTCCAATATTTTTTATAAAAAAAATTTTTAGAGGATTCAACCAGTCTGAAATTCTTGCACATTCATTGGCAAAACATTATTCGTTGAATTTAAATTATAATTTGAAAAGGGTTAAATTTAGAAAATCTCAGGTAAAATGCAAAAATTACAGTGAAAGGCAGGGAAATATTAAAAATGTTTTCAAATTTAGAGATGAAAATAGGTATAAAAATATTTTATTGATTGATGATATAATTACTTCAGGCTCTACAGTTAGTGAAATAGCAAAATTTTTTCCAGAGTCTGATATTTACGTATATACTCTGTCAATTGCAAGATAATAGTAATACAAAACCAACCTTAAATCAAGAGATTTTTCGGGCTAACTCCCTTAAATAGTTTACAGTTATCAGTTCAAAGTTCAAAGTTTTTAAAATATTATAGATGTTATTTTAAATTAAAAATTTACATAATGGATTCTTCCCCCTCGCACAGCTGAAGGGTCAGAATGGCTTTTTCGAGGTTATTCTGAAGGAGCGTAGCAACTGAAGAACCCATAAGTTGTTATTATCAAATAAAAATTTTAGTATATTGCTGAAGATGCTCTGCAAAGGTTTTATATAGATTTTGTCAACTTCTCCCATAAATATCTTCAAATCTTTGAATATCATCTTCTCCAACATATTCCCCTACCTGCACCTCTATAATTTCAAGAGGAATTTTTCCAGGATTTTCAAGTCTATGTTTTGTGGATTTAGGCACATAAATACTTTCATTTTCATGCACATAATGCTCTTCATTGCCTATTACAACCTTAGCTGTGCCTTTTACAACAATCCAATGTTCACTTCTATGAAAATGTAATTGCAAACTTAAAGTCTCACCTGGTTTAACAGTGATTTTCTTTATTTTATACCTATAATTTTCATCAAGTACTTTAAAGCTACCCCATGGTCTGCTCACAGTAGTGTGAATCTCTGCAATCTCTTTTAATTTTTTATCTTGATTGAGACTGTTTACAATTTTTTTAACATTCTGTGCATCTCCTTTTTTAGAAAGAAGTATAGCATCGTCAGTTTCAATTACCATAATATCCTCAAGACCAAGGGCTGCAATTAATCTATTTTTTCCAATTATAAGGGAATTTTTTGTATTAAAGCAAATTGCTTTCCCTTCCAAAACATTTCCTTTATCATCTTTGTTAAAAAGCTCATGAACACTATCCCATGAGCCAATATCTGACCATTTTATATTCAGTGGCAAAACTGCAATTGAAGATGCTTTTTCCATTATGGCATAATCTATTGAAATGTTAGGGGATTTATCAAAATTGTTTAAGAAATTTTGATATCCTTTTTCAAAAAGGTTATAAATTTCTTTAGCATTTTTTTTATACTCTTTAACAATTGTTTCAAAAGTGAACATAAACATTCCAGAATTCCATAAATACTCACCTGATTCAAGATATTTTTGTGCTGTTGTTAAATCTGGTTTTTCAACAAATTTATCAACTTTATAGGCATTAAATTTATAGTTTAATTTTTCTCCCTTTTTAATATAGCCATAACCTGTTTCAGGGGAGGTTGGCTCTATTCCAAATGTAACTATAAAATTGTCTTTAGCAATATTTTCACCTTTTTTTAAATAATCGCAGAAAACTTCTGCTGGCTCAATAATATGGTCAGATGCAGAGATGAAAATAGTTTCATTGTTCTTAATATTAAATTTATCTTTTAAATATGAAATTCCAAGTGCTATTGCAGGTGCGGTGTTTTTTGACATTGGTTCTAAAACAAAATTATCATTAATAGGAAAATCAATTTCATTTAATTGCTCAATTAATAAAAACTTATGCTGCTCATTTGTTAGAAAAATTATATCATTATTAGAGCATATATTTTGAAATCTCTTAACTGTTTTTTGAAGAAAGGAGAGATTATCACCTAATTTTAAGAATTGTTTTGGATACAACTTTCTTGATAATGGCCAGAGCCTTGTACCACTGCCACCACATAAAATAAGCACTTTCATAGATAAACTCCTTATTGAATTTTTTTATTCTGAGTTTGATTATCATTGTAAATAATTATATGAGCATTAGACTTTAATACCTTAATGTATCTATTGAGTAATTCTTTCTCTTTTTCTTCCCGCAAAATTTGATAAATTTTTTCTTTGACTTTATAAAAAGGTTTTAATCTACCTCTATGTTTTTTGATTAATTTTAAAATAACATATCCATTTTTTGTCCACAAAATTTCAGAAAACTCTCCTCTTTTAAGTTTGTTTAGAGCAGAAGAGATATTTGAAATATCAGGCTCATCAAGGTATTTTAATAATTTCATTTTTTTGCAAATATTATTGCACTGGGAAATGTTATGATTTTTTAAAAAATTTTCAGCGTCAGTTAAATCTTTAAAAATGTATTCATAAAATGAAACTTTATCAGCAAAATGGGACATTTTTTTATGCTTGAGGTAATAATGGTAAGCTTCTTTATCATTAATAATAACATTTGCTTTAATCTGTGTTCTAATTAATTCATTTATCAGTAAATCTTTTTTGTAACTTTCAATTAGAGATTTTATATTTTTTCTATTTTCAAGTTTTAATTTTTCTGCTTCCTGGTAGAGAAGCTCTTTAGTAATAAGATTATCAAGAAATTGACGCTGTTTTTCTTTGCTTTTTAAAAGTTCTCTCAGGTGAGGAGGTAATCTATTTTTCTCTTTTTGAAAATCTGAGATAGTTATAGGTATGCCATTAACTTTTGCAAGGATTTTTTCATGAATCTGCTTTACAACACCAACCACTTTTTCTCTTCTCATATCTCTGTCACAGCTGATTAAAAGAAAGAGCAGGATGATGAGAAATATATATTTAGTGGAATTTTTCATTTTAATCACTTATTTTATTTAAAATATCTTCTAATTTTATAATTTTTTCGTTATCTGTAAGGTTTCCTGTTTTTATAAATAATTTTTCATTGGAAATAGCTTCTATATCACTATTTTTTGATATTAGAGCTATTACTTTATTTATATTAATTTTTGATTTAAGTCCAGGAATTATTACAATACCTTTGTCATTTATATCAAGCTTTTCTATGTTAAATCTTTTTAACAAAATCTTAATTCTGAAAACTTCAAGTAAATTTTTCATCTCATCTGGAAGTTTTCCAAATTTGTCCATTAATTCATCTTTGATTTCTTCAAGCTCATTTAAGTTTTCAAGTAATGATAGTTTTTTATAGAAATATAGCCTCTCTTTTTCAGATGTAATATAATCTTCAGGTATAAATGAAGGTAAATTGTAGTTAATCTCTGGCTCTATTTTCTCTTCTCTTACCTTGCCTTTTAATTTATTTATTGCTTCTTCAAGCATATTCATATAATATTCAAAACCTATTGATAAAATATGTCCTGATTGTTTTTCTCCAAAAAGAGTACCTGCTCCTCTAATTTCAAGATCACTCATGGCAAGTTTAAACCCCTGACTTAATCCAGAGTGAGTTTGTAAAATTTTAAGCCTCTTTAAAGCTATAGGTGTTATTAAATCTGGTGATGAAATAATAAAGTAGGCATAAGCTTTTACATTGCTCCTGCCTACCCTTCCTCTTAATTGATAAAGCTGTGAAATACCAAATTTGTCAGCATTATGTATAAAAATTGTGTTAACATCAGGATTGTCAAGACCTGATTCAATAATTGTAGTGCAAACAAGAAGATTGAATTTTTTCTCTAAAAAATCTTTGTAAATAATTTCAAGTTCTTTTTTATCCATCTGGCCATGGGCAACAGCCACACATGCTTCAGGTACAAGCTCTTTTAAAAATTTTGCCATTGAATAAATTGATTTAACTCTATTGTACACAAAGTATATTTGACCATTTCGTTTAAGTTCTTTTAAAATAGCTCTTTTTATAATATTCTTGTTGAATTTTATAATCTGAGTTTCAATACTCTGCCTATCTGCTGGTGGCATATTTATAACAGAGAGATCCTTAACTCCTAAAAAAGACATTTGCAATGTTCTTGGTATAGGAGTGGCAGTCATTGATAGGACATCTAAATTCTTTTTTATTAACTTTATTCTCTCTTTATGTTTTACACCAAATTTATGTTCTTCATCTATTATTAAAAAACCAAGATTTTTAAACTCCACATCTTTTTGGAGCAATCTATGGGTGCCTATGATAATATCAATATTTCCCTTTTTTAATTTTTCAAGGATTTCCTGTTGCTCCTTTTTAGATTCAAATCTGGAAATTTTAGCTATTTCAAAAGGGTATTCTTTAAACCTATTTTTTAATGTGTTGTAATGTTGAAGAGCAAGTATTGTTGTGGGGACAAGAAACGCAACCTGATAGCCAGCTAAAACTGCTTTTAAAATAGCTCTAATAGCAACTTCTGTTTTGCCATAACCAACATCACCACAGAGAAGCCTATCCATGGGATTTTCTTTATCCATATCATTAAAAATATCTTCTATTGCTTTTCTCTGATCATCAGTTTCCTCAAATTCCCATTTTATACTGAATTCATCTATTAAATCATCATTCCCTTTAAAAGAGATACCTTTTAATATTTTTCGTTCTGCATATAACTGAAGAAGCTCTTTTGCTATGCCCTCAACAGATTTTTTTACTCTCTCTTTTACCTTATTCCACCTGTCTGAGCCAAGCCTGTCAATTACAGGTACATGGCCATCTTCACCAATATATTTTTGAATAAGATTAATTCTATCAATTGGTACATAGAGTTTATCATTGTTGAGATATTCAATTAAAATAAACTCTTTTCTTAAATTACCAACTTTTATGCTTTCAAGCCCCTTAAATTTGCCAATGCCATGTTCTATATGTACAACAAAATCACCCTCTTTTAATTCTGAAAATTTTTCAATTGAATGCTCTGAAAATTTTGGAAATTTACCACTTTTTCTCTTTTTTCCAAAAATATCCCGCTCAGAAATTACAAGACATTTGAAAAAATTGCTTTTAAATCCCCCGGAAATAAAGCCATTTAAAAAGAATATCCCTTTTTTACCATTAAGATAAAGATTGGTTATGGTTTCATTTTTCTTTAATGGTAAAAATCCTTTTTCTTTTAAAATATTTAAAATATTTTCCAGTCTTAGATTATCATCAAACAGGAAAAAAATATTGAATTTATGTAGTTGTGCAATTTCTAATTCTTCAATTAATGGTTCAAAATGATTGCTTTTTGTTGATAAAATTTTTTTTCTCAAAGTTTTATTGTCACGTGTAGATAAATTAATAGACTTTCTTTTATTATCAAGAATTTCAACTTCATTGAAAATTATTTGAGCACTATCTACCTCTTTTTCAATATTGATTTTTTCAGTAAAGAAATCTTTATATTCAAAAAATGTATAGCCTTCATTAAAAATTTCATTAAAATGAAGATGTAAATTTTCTCTATATTTTTTTAGATTTTTCAAAATAGTATTTTTATTAAAAAAAACTGTAATTGCACTACATTTTTCAATGTAGTTAAAAATATCATTATTATCTTCAGATAACATACTTATATTTATATCAAAATTTTTAAGTTTAAGCTTATCAGCAAGCTCTTTCTCCTTTTTAGAATTATTCAAGTTATTAGAAATTTTATCAATATTAATATCATTGTATAAGGTTAATGTGTTTTGAATTATTTGAAATTCTAACAGATTGTCCCCTTTAATCCTTTTCTGAGTTTCTACATTGAAAAAATTTATCTCTTCAACATAATCGTCCCAGAGGGTAACTCTAATAGGTGAATTGTAAATAGGAACAAATATATCAAAAATATCTCCTCTAAAAGAAAAATCACCTTTACTATTAATTAGGTAATTATTTTCATACCCATACTCCAATAAAAACATTGCGAGCAGTTCTCTGTCAATAGTTTCACCTTTTTTTATAGTCATGATATTTTTGAAGAATTTATCAAAAGAAATTATCTTTTTCAGAATAATAGAGTAGGGAATTATAAATATTTTATCTTCTTCAAATAGGAGCTTATAGAGGAGATTTACTATTTCTGAAACAACAGATTTTTCTTTTAAAATAGAGCTAAATGGAAAAAATTTTGGAATATTAAAAAAATATACCTTTTCTCTATTAATTAAAAACTCTATGTCATTTTTTAATGTCAGACCGGTTTCTCTGCTGTCAACAAAGATAATCAGATTTTTATTTTGATACTCTTTTAAAATTGATAAAAATAGAGATGCTGATGAAGTTGTATATCCAGATATTTGAAGTTTTTGACCTGAATTTATGCTGTTTGCTATTTCAATAAAATTTTCCATAAAAGAATAAGCTTAATACTATGAATATAACTGCGAATATAAAATTGAATAGAAAAAATCAAAGGATTCTCCTATAGGAGAATCCCTTAATGAAAAAAATATTTTTAAATACCTGCTTTATCTTTTAAAGTTTCAGCCATATCTGTTTTTTCCCAGGTAAATTCTGGCAATTCTCTTCCAAAATGGCCATAAGCTGCTGTTTTTTTGTAAATAGGTCTTAAAAGGTCGAGTTTTTCTATTATTGCTCTTGGCCTTAAATCAAATGTATCTAATACTATTTTTTTAATATCTTCTGGTGCAATTTTGCTTGTGCCAAAAGTATTTATCATAACAGAAACAGGCTCTGCAACACCAATTGCATATGCAACCTGAACCTCAGCTATATCTGCAAGTTCTGCTGCTACTATATTTTTTGCAATATACCTTGCCATATATGATGCTGATCTGTCAACTTTAGATGGATCTTTACCTGAAAATGCTCCACCACCATGGCTGCCAACACCGCCATATGTGTCAACAATTATCTTTCTGCCTGTAAGCCCACAATCTCCCATTGGGCCACCAACAACAAACCTTCCTGTTGGATTAATGAAAAATTTGGTATCCTTATCAATCATATTTTCAGGAATAACTTCTTTAATAATCTCTTCCATAACTCCTTCCTGAATTACCTCATATTTAACATCAGGTGTATGTTGAGTGGATATTACAACAGCATCAACTCTTTTTGGTGTATGTCCATCATATTCAACAGTAACCTGAGATTTACCATCTGGCCTGAGAAAGTCAAGTATTCTCGAATTTCTAACATAGCTTAATCTTTTTGTAAGTTTATGTGCAAGATAGATAGGTAGTGGCATTAAAACCTCTGTTTCATTGCATGCAAATCCAAACATTAGCCCCTGATCACCAGCTCCCTGATTAAGACCTTCTTTATTAACACCCATAGCTATATCTGGTGATTGTTTATCTATAGATGTAATAACAGCGCAGGTCTGCCAATCAAAACCCATATCAGAGCTATTATAACCAATTTCTTTAATTGTTTCTCTTACAACATTTGGCATATCAACATAACAGTCTGTTGTTATTTCTCCTGCTATAAAAGCCAGTCCTGTGGTAACAAGTGTCTCACATGCAACTCTGCAATTTTTATCCTGAGCAATAATTGCATCAAGTATTGCATCTGAAATCTGGTCAGCCACTTTGTCTGGATGTCCCTCTGTAACTGATTCTGATGTAAATAAAAAATGCTTTGTTGACATTATAACCTCCTTTACAGCAAATAATGTATCATTTGGTAATACAGCCTATTTCACTAATATAAAAAGCTTAAAAAATCAACTAATTAAAAAAATTTAAATATTTTTCTGTAATTTTTTTTCTGCTAAAGATAAAATCTCTTTTTAAAAAGTTTCTTCTTTTAAATGATGCACTAATCCTTGGTATTTCCTCAAAATTTGAAAAACCTCTATAAATACACCCTTTTAATGTTGTGTAGAAATATTTAAAATTGGCTTTTTTTCCTATATTAATACTAAATTTATCGTATTCTCCCCATGGCCAACAGAAATGTTGAGGTTCTCTATAAGTGTATAATGAAATTAATTCTTTAGATGCTAAAAAATGCTCCATTAATCTATCTTCTCTCTCTTTATCTGTTTCAAATCTTTTTTCATTAACAATATACTCATGTCCTTTGAAAATACTTGCTGTTTTATAAACCTGGCTACTTTTATAATCAATATTGAGGAACTTTAATAACCTATTATTTTTACTGATAGCTTTTAAAGGAATATTGTCAATAAAATGAGTGAGATGTTCATAGCCGTGGCTTTCAAAAGATATAATTCCACTATTTGCCATTATATCAATTTCTTCCCATGTTAGAAATTCATCAGTGGTTGGCTCTTTAAAATTGTAATTTTTAGGTTTTTGTAAAGAGTTTAAACTGATTTTTCCATTTTGAAAATCAGCAAAAGTTTTTCTAACTCCTTTTTCCTTAATATATGCTGTTGATAAAAAAATTGTAGCTGGTACATGATACTTAAGAAGAATGGGATATGCATAAACAAAATTATCAAAAAAACCATCATCAAATGTTATAATAACGCTACCTGGTTTTAAATTTTCTATTTCATAAATTGAAGTAATTTCCCTATTTTTTTTTAAATACTCAATTTGCCATGTAAATTCTTTGATATTTTCTGGTGTTATTCTATGATAAAAAAGAATGTAGGCTGCATCAGGTTTTATCATGTTATTCTATACTTTTTTTTAATTTTTTTACCTCTTGATAAAAATCTATTAATCTTTTGCAATATTTTCCAAAAGAGTATTCTTTAATCTTTTTTAGACAATTTTCTCGCATTTTTAATAGTAGCTCTCTATTTTCAATACATTTTTTCACAGCATTAAAAAGCCCATTGTAATCTTCTGCATGCTCAATTACAATTCCATTTTCATAATTTTCAATAATTTCAGATGCACCATTAATTTTAGTTGTAACAACAGGCACACCACAAGCCATTGCTTCAAGGCATACATTTGCAAATGGGTCAAAGTAGGTTGGGTGCAGCAGTAAATCTGATTGCTGATAGATTTTTACCAATTCTTTTCCCCTTTTTTCACCTAAAAAAAAGATATTTTTAAATAATTTTTCAGGAATTTTTCCATGTTTCAAGTTTTCAAAATTATCACCACCAACAATAAATAGTTTAAAATTATCAAGCTGTTTTAATACATTTAATATGCTATTTAAGCCTTTTAATTTAAAGTTGTTTGCAACAAAAAGCAGTTTTAAGTCTTTATTTAAATTATTTTCTCTACTAACTGGAGAAAATTGATTTAAATCCACAGGATTGTGAAATACAACAATTCTTTCAGAAGGGTAACCAAATTCCTTTATAATTTCTTTTTTAATTAGATTTGAAACAGCAATAACAAATTTTGTATTTTTGGTGTTATATAGTTTTTTTTCAAGTGATATTACCATTCTATCATAAAATGTTAATTTTTCCCTGTTTATCTCTTTTAAATATAATTTATGAAAGCCTCCACCAGCTCTGTATATATCCTGTTTTATAATTTTTCCACAACCCTGCACAATGTCAAATTTAGAAAAATCTTTCTTATATATGCTGTAGGTAAAAGTTGCTGTTTTAATAACTCTATTTATTGGAATTGAGAAAGCTCTTTTTATTTTAACATTTTCAGGTGGAATTATATTGCTTTTTGAGCAGAAAATTGTAACATTGTGGCCATTTTTAGAAAGAAATTTTGAAAGGTTGTATGTGAATCTTTCAGTGCCACCAGAGGTCTGATATTTTCTAACTATTAGAGCTATGTTCATTACTATAATTTTCTAATATTTTTTTTATAATATTGGAAGTTGAATAACCTTTAAGATATGGAATTGTGGTTACAATTCCACCACTGTTTTCTACAATATCTCTCCCAACAATATTTTTAATATCCCAATCACCACCTTTTACAAGTATATCAGGTTTGATAGTTTTTATAAGATTGTATGGTGTATCTTCTTGAAATAAAGTTACAAAGTCAACAAAATAAAATGCTTCTAAAATTTGCATTCTCTCTTTTTCATTAATAATAGGCCTGAATTTGCCTTTGATATTTTTAACGCTTTTATCACTATTAATACCAACTACCAGTATATCACCTAATGCCTTGGCTTTTTTTAAATAATCAATATGGCCTATATGAATAATATCAAAGCAACCATTGGTAAAAACAATTTTTTTTCCAATATCCTTCAAAGATGTTAGCTTATTGGAAAGATTGTGCCAAGAAAGAAAAATTTTATTCATTATTTTCTTTAAATACAGAGTATTGAATTGATTCATTGTCAAGAAATGACTTAACCTGAGTAAAAGTATCTTTTGAATCTGTGTAAATATTAATGAAAAATACTTTTTTGGGAACTTTTACAACCATATATTTTATATTGTAAATTCTGTTCTGTCTGAGTAAAGTAACAAAAGCTTCGAGTTTTGATTTATTTGCAAAACTACCAACATGCAAATAATAACCATTTTTGAATTTTAGTCTTAAATAATCATTTATATGCATGCCTCTAATTTTGGCTTCCATTTTTATTAGATTTATTTTCTTTAAATATGGTCCAATTAAAACTCGTTTAAATTCAATTTGTGCAACTTTTTTTGAAGAGTCAAATTTGATGTTTTTTATATGTGTTAAAAACTCTATTAATTCATTATATTTTTTTCTTGAAAGAAGTTTTTCAACAGTAATTTTATAGTTAATAACTGATTTTGAAGTTGTATTGTCAGTAATATTATCTTTTTTGGCAACTATATTTTTTGAGTTATTATCAGTAGCTGTTTCAGTTTGAGCAGGAACTACTTTTTTTAATGGTTTTGGGGTAAATGCTGGCTTTTCTGGAAGTTTAATTATCTCAGATTTTAAAACAGGTGCAACAGGTTTTGTAAATCTCTTGTAATAGTAGTAACCTATTGCACCAAGAATTGCACCAACTATTAAAATTCTTATAAAAATATCAGTGGATTTTTTCAATTTAAAAAATTACTCCTCTGATGCTTTTTGTTTTTCTTCAACAATTTTTTCTGTTAAAAATGGTGGTACTTTTTCATAATGAGAAAATCTCATTGTAAACATTCCTCTACCACCTGTAAGAGACCTTAAATCAGGTGCATATTCAAGAACCTCAGACATTGGAACTTTGGCTTTAATAAGCTGATTGTTATGTGCTTGTGGCTCAACTCCAACCACTTTACCTCTTCTACTGTTGAGATCACCAATAACATCACCCATAACATCATCAGGAACAATTACTTCAACATCCATTATAGGTTCAAGCAGTACCATTCCAGCATCTTTAGCTGCTTTTTTAAACGCCATTGAACCTGCTATTTTAAAAGCCATTTCAGATGAATCAACTGAATGGTGGGAGCCATCAAATAGTGTAACTTTAACATCTACAACAGGGTACCCTGCAAGAACACCCTCTGTCATTGCCTCATAAACACCTTTTTCAACAGCAGGAATATATTGCTTTGGAATAACTCCACCAACTATTTTATCTACAAATTCAAAACCTTTTCCTCTTTCAAGAGGCTCAATCTCTATCCAAACATCTCCATATTGGCCTCTACCACCTGATTGCTTTTTATATTTCCCCTGAACTTTAACTTTTTTGGTAATAGTTTCTCTATAAGGTACTTTTGGTGTTTTTAAGTCAACATCCACACCAAATTTCCTTTTAAGTTTTTCAACAACTACTTCAATATGAACCTGTCCCATACCAGAAACAAGGAGTTCTTTAGTCTGAGGATCCCTGCTAACCTGTAAAGATGGATCTTCCTCCATAAGTCTTTGTAGAGCTGCTGAAACTTTCTCTTCATCACCCTTAGATTTAGGCACTATTGAATATGAAATAACAGGCTCAGAAGGTTTAACCCATTCTATAACAATTGGAGAAGCTGGATCACAGAGAATATCGCCAGTAAGAGTCTCTTTTAATTTGGTCACTGCAACTATATCTCCTGTAATAGCAGAAGGAATTGGAACAAGTTTTTTACCAATCACCTTGTACAATTGGCCTAATCTTTCTTTAACATCTTTTGTAGAATTAAGAACTGTTTCATCAGAATTAACTTTACCTGAAAAAACTCTGAAAATGGTAATTTTCCCTGTGTATGGGTCAGATATTGTTTTAAAAACAATACCTGTAAATGGAGCATCAACTTCTGGATTAAGAAAAACTTCTTTATTCGTTTTTTTGTCAATCCCTTCTAAACTTGCTTTTTGTAAAGGATTGGGCATAATGGAAACTATATAGTCAAGTAATTTATGAACTCCAATATTTTTTATTGCTGAGCCGCATAAAACAGGAACAAACTTTCTTGTAAGGGTACCTTCTTTTAATGCGTTTAGCAACTCCTCTGATGTTATTTCTTCTCCACCAAGATATTTTTCAAGTAGATTATCATCAACTTCAACTATATTTTCAACTAATTTTTCTTTTAACTCTGGAATTTGCTCTTTGTATTCATCAGGAATGTCAGCTTTTTTAAATTTACCAGATGTATCATCCTCAAAAATATATGCTTTTTCTTCAAGAAGATCAATAAAACCTTTAAACGAAGCTTCGCTTCCTATAGGAATTTGAAGAAGCAAAGGTTTTACTTTAAGAATATTCTCAATATCTCCAATTGCTCTTTCAAAGTTTGCCCTTTCTCTATCCATTTTATTAATAAATATGATTCTTGGCATCTGATATTCTTCTGCGTATTTCCAAACTGTTTCTGTTTGAACTTTAACACCAGAAACAGCTGAAATAATCACAAGAGCGCCACCGCAGGCTTTCATACATACCTTGGTATCTTCCATAAAATTAGCGTATCCAGGGGTATCCACAATGTTAATAAGGTGTTTGTTCCAATCAAGGTAGGCTATTGAAGAAGATAAGGTTATTTTTCTTTTAACTTCCTCAGGATCATAGTCAAGAACTGAATTACCAGCGTCAACACTGCACAATCTATCAGTAACCTTTCCATTGTACAGCATAGCTTCACAAAGGGAAGTTTTACCTGCTCCACCGTGAGCAACAACTGCTATATTTCTTATTTTGTCAACATCATAAGTTCCCATAAACACCTCTCCTTTCGAAAGTTTTTTTTACTTTACAATTTTTTCTATAAATATGTCAAGAAAAGTTTAATCTATATATTATTGTGGGGTAATTTATGAATAATCCCCAATTTTAAACTATTTATGCCTTAATAGCTGTAAAAATGGATTTGGAGTATTGGTTCCAGATGTTCCACCCTCCTGTTTTCTTGCTTTTTCTATTAACTCTAAAAATGGATTTTTAATTTTTTTATTATTTTTGGTTTTATTTGTGTTATTATTATTTGATTTTTTAACTGCGCCCTTTTTATTTTTTTTGTTTAAAATAAGTAGAGGTTTCTTTATATTTGCTTTGTTATTTTTTTGTGAAATTAATTTTACATTTTTTCCACCAACCGGTGGTTGTGCAATAACTTCTGGACCATTATTTTTATTTGCTACTTTTATTCTATCATGTTTTTCTTCGTTAAAAACTGAAAGTTTTAAAATTTTTTCACCTTTTTTGAAATATGCAAGATTTTTCTCTATTTTTATAAGTTGATATTTGTAAATTTTGTCGTTAATATGCAAAGTAATGTAACCACGTTTATTCCTCAGTTTATTTATATCTTTAGTAATCCTTTTGGGCTTAACCAATACTTCTTTTAATTTATCAGTGTTAATAACTGCATAGAGGGTAAAATCATTAATTTTATCAATATTATTTTTATCTGTAGAATTTTTATTATTTTCCCCTTTTAAATTATCTGGTGAGAATATATCAAAAAATTTTTCACTTTTATTATCTTTTGTTTGAGGATTATTTTTAGCCTTAATTTCAAAGCTTGAAAAGATAAATAAAAGTAAAAATAATATTAAAAATTTATTTAACCTGCATTTCATTAAAAGTCTTCTCCCTATTATTTTCCATTATATTTTTAATGGTTTTTAATCTGTTAATTAACTCTTCTGAAAAATATGTAGTCAAATCTCGTGTGTTAATAATATGTGGTGTAATGGCAATTAGAAGCTCTGTTTTTTCCTTGGTGACTTTTTTACCACCAAAAAAGTATCCAATTACAGGGATTTTATTTAATACAGGAATCCCTGTGTCTGTTCTGTCATCTTTTTGCTTAATGAGTCCGCCTATTACAATGGTTTGATTATTAAACACAACAAGAGATGTTTTAGCAGTTCTTTTTAAAAATATAGGTGAATCTATACCAGAAACAGTGTTACTCTTTGGCTCAGAAACTTCTTCTTCTACATCAAGTCTTACAAGACCTTTAGGATTTATTTGTGGCCTTACTTTTAAAATAATACCAGTTTTTCTATATTCTATGGTGTTAGTAATGTTACCATTGTCACTATTAGTATTTGTAACAGATTTGGCTATTGTAGGAACATCTTCACCAATTTCTATTTTCGCTTCCTGATTATCAACAGAGAGAATGGAAGGTGAAGCTAAAATATTAACTTTAGATGTTTCTTCAAGAACATTAATCAATGCTCTTAAACCACCAACTCTATCAAAAATAGTGTAAGTAAAACCAAGCAAGCCTGAGCCAATAACACTACTTTCTGAACTTGCATCTAAGCCTTTATTTAAAGTTGCACCACCATTGTATCTTCTATTGTTTATTTTAATACCATGATTTTTAAGGTACCATTCGATACCATAACTGAGCTTATCACTGAAAGATACTTCTGCAATAAATACATCAATAAGCACCTGTCTGGGAATAACATCAAGTTTTTTCAAAACATTATTTATAATTTTAAAATCATTTGGACTTGCTTTTATAATTATAAAATTATTTACTTTATCAGGTATAATGGTAACCTCGCCACTAAGTGTGCCTGAATTAAAGGTGGCACCTTTAACAATAACTCTTCCCTTTTTTGTTTTAGTTGCTTTACCACCATAGAGCTGTTTTAATATATTTGCAAGATCTTCTGCTTTAACATTAGCTACAGGCACAACATAAACTTTGGTTCCTACTTCATCATCAGGGTGATCCGCTGCAAGAATCCAGTTAACAATGGTATCCATCATTTCCTTATCTCTTGCAATACATAGCAGGGAGTTGTTGGTTTTAATATATGTAATAAATATTTTTTTGGCAACTTCACTTTGAGGAAAAATTGCCTGAGACCTTAAAATATTGTTTGCAAGCTTGGCTCCCTCTTCTGCTGTGAGATATTGGAGCTTTATAATTTTAAAGTAGAGTCCATCAAAGATAGATGAGTCAAGAACCTTTAAAATCCTTTTTATACTTGCAACATTCTCTCTTCTGTCTGCAATTATTATTGAATTGGAGCTGTTAATGGAGATAGCAACAGCATTGCTTGATAAAAATGGCCTAATATTATTTACAAATCTGTAAGATGCTATATGTTTCAACTGAATTATATCAATAATATAGTCGCTGTTTATTTTCCCAAAGTAAATGTTTTTAGAGACATTTCTGCCTCTAATAATTTTATACATATTTTTTTCTTTAATTAAAGCAATTCCAGAAATTTCAAGTGCTTTGGTTAATATTTTCAATAATTGGTTTCTTGTATATTCACCAGAGATTTTCATGGAGAGTTTATTCCTTATGGCTGGGTCTATAATAAAATTTTCACCTAATTCCTGTCCCAGGATTGTGTTAATCACCTCATAAATGTCAACATTATCAAATACAAGATCTACTTTATGTTTTTCATTGCCATTTTTACTGAAAAAAACATTTTTGTTAATTATTTTTTTCCTCTTTTTTACAATACTCTCACTTACCACAACAGGTGATTTTTTCAAATTTGCTGGTTTATTTACAACAGGCTCTTTTGTAAAATTATTCTCCTTCACAACTGTAGCATTTTTAACTTTAACAACTTTTTTGGGTTTTGGGATAAAAGGCTCCTTTCTAATTGGCTGTTTTGCACATGATGTAAAAATTAGCAAAGTTAGTAGATATATGAAATATTTCTTCATTTAAAACTCCTGTAATTTTTTTAGATGGATTGTGTTAAATAAAAATCTTGCTCTTAATTTTTTAATTCTTGAATTAAGATAGTAGATATTGAACTCATTTATTGTTATAAAATAATTTGATTTTGAAAAATAATCAAAAATTTGTAATATTTCCTTGGTTGTTGCCCTAAAATTAACTTCTAATCTGCAAACGTAGAAATATTTTTTTTCTCTAAGTGGCAATTGTCTGTAATCAGATATTTCTATCCCTTTGTTGTTAAAATACTCAAAAACGTACTTTTGCAAATTTTCCAATGTATCAGTTGCTTCCTTATCTTTAAATAGTGATAGTTTTATTCTTGATAATTTTTCAGATGATATTCTCAGAGTATTTTTAATATTCTTTAACTCTGTTTTCTTTTTTATTACCTTTTTTAACATCTGCTGATTTTTTTTTATCTCTTTTTCAAGAAAACTATTTTTTTTATAAAGAGAGCTGTAGTAATATTTACCTAAAACAATAGTTAGTAAAATTAAAATTAAAATTGTGTAAAATTTAAGTTTAATTTTTGAATGCATTTTTAAAATTAGCCCTTATTGTAAATCTTTCAAATCCATTATTATCCCTGATTATTTTACTTGAAATTTTCACATCATCAAGAAAGTTTAATTTTTTCAAGTTTTCCACAACCTTATATGCTGATGCTGCTTTACCATAAATAGTCAGTCTATTAAAATTTAATGTAATCTGCCTGATCCATATTTTTTTCTCAAGAGAGAGGTTTGCTGCAAGCTTATCAAATGGGAAAGAGGAATTTTTAAATTTATCAACTTTTTCAAGAATTTTTTTTATTTTTTCATTTTTGTCAAAAGCTTCTTGATAAGGCTCAAGTGACTTAATTTCCATATTAACCTGATTTTTTATTTTAGTGAGCTTTTTTTCCAATTTATGCTGCTTTATTTGCAAAAAACCTATTAAAAATATGTTAATTAAAACTATAAGAACAATTGCAGGAATAAAAAATTTTTCAAAAAGCTCATATTTTCCTAAATCTAAAAAGTTTAATCCATTAACATTTTTTAAATTATCAAAATATTTTCCAAGCTCATCTATTTCTAAGATTTTAACCCTGTATGGAGAAAGCTGATTATTGTCAAGATGTTTAAATATTGATATTTGGCTTTTATTTTCAATAATAGTATAATATAACCCTTTAATTGAATAACAGAAATTTTCTTCATTATAAAAAAGTTGTAATAGTGGAAAAATTCCTTGTAAATTCTTTTCAAGTTTTTTTTCTTTTAAAATATCTATAATTTCATTTAGGTTAATATAACTGTATATAACTGTTGCAACAAAGTTGGTTTCCTGTTTTTCAAGTAAAACCTTTTTATAAGTAATTTCAGAATCATTTTTGACATTATTTATAAGTAGCATATTTATAGCAGCTGATTTTGCTTCAGCAGGTTTGGAAACATTAATTTCAAATTTGTCTATAAATATATTATTATCTGCAATGTATATGTAGATACCTTTTATGGATGAAATTATATCTTCAAGTAAATCAGGAAATTCAGAAAATTTTATATAAGCTTTTTTATTACCAAAATAGTAAAAGATATTTTCTTGATCCAAAATAATTAAAATCAGGTTAGTTTTTTCCATTTTATTAAATAAAATCTACTCTCCTTTTCTCCTACAAAAATCAAATAGATATTTTTTGGATGTAAAGCGCTTCTAATATATAGTCTAAAAATATTTTTATACGCAACAAGTTTTTTATTTTTAAAATCATATTTGTAAAAACCATTTTTATATATTGTAAAATATGTTAAAAGTCCAGAATAAATTGCTCTGTTATTATCATCATACTCAATTTTGAAAAAATTTTCATCATTAATTCCTTTAATTTTTTTTAATTCAAAGAGATCATAGATAGAGCCATTTGCTGGCTCATATCCCAATTTTTTGTAATAATCTTTTTCTGCACCATTTGGCCTTTCTAAATTGTCACTATCCTTCCAATCCATTATTGAATCAACTATAGTGTCAACGTATGTTTCATCAAATTTATCATCAGCGAATTTCAAAACAGCTTCTTTTATTTTATCTTCACTGTCTCTATTAATATCCACTAAAGATGATTCAGGCTTATAAACAATGAAATATTTTTCATTATCAATGGTAAGTGGCTCTTCTTCTGAAAAATAATCGCCAATATCTTTATCAAAATAATCGTTGTACATTACCTTATTTTTTATTAACTCACCAAATATAAAAGCTATTTTTTTCATTTTATTTTCAAAAATAGTGTTATTGTAATAATTGTAACATAATCTTTGATTCAGTTTAGCATAATATAGGCTTTCCATTAAGAAGAATGAAATTACACCTGTAATTAAAAGTAGAAATATTAAAACACTACCTCTGTTATTCAATTTATTTTCACCATTTTTTCTAAAAATTTGTATAAACCAATATTTCCTCATTAAATCCTGACAAAGAGATATTTACATTAATCTCTATAGGATAAACTCCATCTATTTCATTAACAAAATCATCATTTACATTTAAAAGATATTTAAACTTTAGTTTATTAATATCTGAAATTTCCGTACATTTACCTTCATCTTTCAAAACTTCATAATCTACAATATCGGCACTTTTGGTGATATTGGCAAAACAAATGTTAAGTTTTTTTTTCTCCTCATTATAAAAATATCCCACTTCATTTAACCCTGGATAATAAGTTGCACTGTTAGACGTTAAAAAAACAAGAAAATTTTTATTACCTTTAATAAAATATTTGTTTCTGCTTTTAAATGGAACGACATTTTTATACTGGGTGTTTAACATGTTGTTTAAAAAAAGATATTTCTGGTTGAGAAGGTAGTAGTTTTTGTTTTTATTGTAATTGCCAATAAAAAATTTTAAACTGTATGAAACTATAAGTACAATAATCAAACATAAAGTAATTGACACCACAACCTCAATTAAAGTAAATCCTTTTTTACTTTTCAAGAAAGTATTCAAAATCATACACATTTCCATCTTTAAAAATTTTAATTATAATTTTGTAGCAATTTTTAATTGTTATATCAAATTTATTGTTAATGTTAAAATCAACTTTTTTTGCTTTTAAAGTATATTTTAAATTATCAACATTACCATCTTCACTATATTCATCTTCTAAATTAATCTGTTCAAGCTTATTCAAAAAATTATTATAAACTGTTTTTGCAGCATTGGTGGCAATTACAACATTATTTCCACTTCTTGATATTCTTACACTTAAAGAAAATCCGTAATATATTACACTTAGTAAAATACCAGCAATAACAAGGGCAACAACAGTTTCTATTAATGTAAAAGCATGATTGTTTTTAATTTTTTCACACTTCAATATCCACCACCTTAACAAATCCTGTAACTTTATCTATAATTACTTTTTTTGAAAAATTTTTTGCATAAAAATTCAGGTTAGCACCTGAAGATGAGCCATTGTGAAAAAAGTATATATAAAAAAGATTACCTTTTTGAACAATAAATTCCTCTGTTATTGTAATCTCTTTTGGGATTGAAACTTTATCTTTTTTAGACCCTTTTATATAGATTAATCTTTTCTCAGGATTAATCACAACAATTGTTTCAGTGTCATTTACTATGCTGTTTGTCCTTGCTTTTTCAATAATTCTGATAAAGTAAGATATGAATTTTTTGTTATTAATATTGGCATTTGTCCTAATATTCAGGAAAATAACAGCAGATGATACAGCTATAATAAATAGAACAACTATTAACTCTATAAGTGTAAAACCTCTATTTCTTTTCATAGCTATACCGTAGAATTTATGCTGAAAATTGCACTTAACATAGAGAGGATAATACCACCAATGAAAATACCCATAATAATTATAGTAAGTGGCTCTAAAATTGAAAGGTATTTTTTTAATGAATCTTTTACAGATTTATTGGCGTTGTTAGCAATATTTTTTAGAGCTTCAGGCAAAAGCCCTGTTTCTTCACCAATGGAAACAATACTTACAATATCAACTGGAAAAACACCTGATTCTCTCATTAAAGAGCTTAACCTTTTACCTTGCTTTAATTTTCTGTAAAAATTTTTAATAGCATCCTTTATATTTTCCAGAAAAACAACTTTTTCACATAAAACGAGAGAGTTAATAATAGGGACACCACCTTCCATTAGAATTGATAAAGTATTAAAAAATCTATAATAATCAAACTGTGTAAGGATATTTCCAACAAGAGGGATTTTTATAAGATATTTTCCAAGCTCATCAGTGAAATGATATTTTCTGTTAAAATAGATGAAACCAATTATTATTAAAACCAATACAATCAATATGGAAAAAAAATATTGCTTTATAAAAACTCCTAAAAATAACAGAACCTTCATAATAAAAGGTGGTTTTTGCTGTAAATCTTCAAAAACTTTTCCAAATTTAGGTATTACAAAGACTATTAAAATTAATGCTGACATAATGCTTGTAACAAACAGAAGAGCAGGGTAGATTAAAGTGGAAACAACAAATTTTTTTGTTTCATAAATTTCACTTTGATAATTGTAAAGCTCTTCAATGATTTTTATTAAATTACCACTTTCTTCACCTGCTTTTATAAGATTTACATAAATTTCATTGAAATATTCTGGAAATTCTTTTAATGCTTCAGAAAGAGTTTTACCACCTTTAATCTCATTTATTACAGAATAGATAACCTTTTTAAAATCATCATCTTCTATAAATTCATGAATCAAAGTTAATGCTTTAGAGAGCTCAATATTTGATTTAAGCAGAGAAAATAGATGTTCTGTGAAAATAAGAAGGAGTTTTTTTTTATTGGATTTAAGTTTGAAGATTTTTTTCTTTTTCAGTTCTTTGATATTTGTAACAATGAGGTTGTCTTCTGATAATTTTTTAATCGCTTCATACTTACTTGTTGCAGTTATTATTCCTGATTTTTCAACCCCTTTTTCAGTAACACCTTTATATTGAAATTGATACATTATCTTGTAACCCTTAAAACTTCCTCTATTGTGGTGATGCCTTCAATTGCTTTGCAAATGCCATCTTCTCTCATTGTTTTAAAACCTTTTTCCCTTGCAAGATTTAAAAAACCAGATTCATCAATATCTTCTGATAATAAAGCTCTTTTTAAATCATCATCGTAGTATAAAATTTCATAAATTGCGGTTCTTCCTCTATAGCCAGTATTTGCACATTTTTTACAACCTTTTCCAATGAAAATTTTTTCTGGAAGATTGCTAATATTAATATCAGCGCTCTTTAAAATATTTAAATATTTTTCATCAAAATCAATCTCTTCTTTGCAAAAAGGGCAAATAGTTCTCAGTAGCCTCTGGGCTATTGAGGCAATTACACCAGAGGTAAGCAGATAACTCTCAACACCAAGGTCAACAAGCCTTGAAAAAGCACTTAATGAATCATTGGTATGCAATGTTGAGAAAAGTAAATGGCCAGTTAAAGCAGATTGAATAGCAATGGAAGCTGTTTCAAAATCTCTAATTTCTCCAATTAAGATTACATCAGGGTCCTGTCTCAAAATTGACCTAAGAGCTGAGGCAAAAGTAAGCCCTATTTGTGGCTTTACCTGAATCTGATTAATCCCTTCAAGCTGATATTCAACAGGATCTTCCACAGTGATTATTTTTCTTTCCTCTGTATTTATCTCCCTGAGAGCAGCATAAAGAGTAGTTGTTTTTCCACTGCCTGTGGGACCAGTAACTAAAATCATTCCATAAGGTTTATGGATTATTTCTTCAAAAGTTTTTACCTGTTCTTCTGTCATTCCAAGGCTTGATAGGTTAAGTATTTGAGTATCTTTTTTTAAAAGTCTGAGTACAATACTTTCACCATAAATAGTAGGAATGCTTGAAACTCTAATATCTATCTCAATCCCCTCCTGCTCCACTATTACTCTACCATCCTGTGGTATCCTGCTTTCAGCAATATTCATATTGCTCATCAATTTTATTCTTGAAATTATTGCTGGCTGTACTTTTTTGGATAACCTTTCTATTTCATGTAAAATACCATCTATTCTGAACCTGACCTTAAAATACTCTCTTGTTGGTTCAAAATGAATGTCAGATGCGTTCACTTCAAGAGCGTAACTAATGTAATTATTAACAAGTCTAATTATAGGTGCTTCCTGAGCAAGGTCTTTTAATTGCTCAAGGTCACCAAGAATGTCATCAAGCTCATCCTGCGAAGACTCAGTAGCAGATAGCTGGGCTTCATACCATTTATAAAGGATTCTTTCTATTTCATCAGCATCATGCTCTTTATAGAAAATATTTTTTTCAACTACACGTTCTATTGTACCAAGAACAGATAGGTCAGTTGTTGAGGAGATTAAAAGGTAAAGATTTTCATCATCTTCCCTTACAGGAAGTATATTGTGTTTTTGAAGAAAATTTTTATTAATTTTATCTACAATAAATGGTTTTTCAGGAATAGTAAAGTTTTTATCCATAATTTTATTTAATAAATTTAAAGACCACTATTAAAATTGTAATAATGGAAAAACAGAGGCTCATAAATTTAAACATCATTTCAAATCTTTTATTGGTTTCTTCAAATCGCTTGTCCATATATCTCTGCAATTCTTCGAATCTTTTATTAGTATCTTCAAATCGTTTGTCTATATATTTCTGTAAGTCTTTAAATCTTCTATTAGTTTCTTCAAATCCTTTATCAATATATGCATGTAATTCTTCAAACCTTCTATTAGTATCTTCAAATCCTTGCTTAATTGTTTCTATTAATAGCCTGATATCAGATTTGTTATTCTCCTGCTCAGATTCTAATGATTCTATTTTACTAATCTTTTCACTGATTAACAGGCTGAATCTTTTAATTGCCTCTTCATCAGAGTTTAGTAAAGCTGCTTTTAATTCACTCTGTATTAATTCAGCCATAGCCATTTGATCCATTGACTCCTCCTATTCCCAGCTAACAATGTCAGCATTTTCACCTGACCCACCAGGCTGGCCATCAGCGCCATAGGAGTATAGATCATACTTTCCATGTTCACCTGGAGATTTATAAATGTATTTGTTGCCCCAGGGATCAAGTGGTATTTTAGTTTTAGGCAGGTAAGGACCTTTCCACTTACTTTCTGGAATAGTATCAGGCCTTTTTATCAAAGCGTCAAGACCTTCCTCAGTGGTTGGGTATCTTCCAACGTCAAGGTAAAAAGAATCAAGAGCTGAGCCAAGTAGAGAAATCTGAGTTTTAGCTGCTTTAATTTTAGATTCTCCAATTTTCCCAAAAAATTTT
>CAZIZE010000008.1:0-5684 GCA_964543655.1 uncultured bacterium | reverse complement strand
TTTTCAACATTGCAGGCAAAAGAATTTAAGATTGGTGTTGCAGTTGCCCTTACTGGTAAATTTGGCAAAGCAGGTAACCTTGTAAAGGATGCTTACACTTACTGGCAGGAAGCTGTTAATAAAAAGGGTGGAATAAAGGTTAATGGTAAAAACTACCCGGTAAAGCTCATTTTCTATGATGACAAAAGTGATCCTGCCACTGGTGCTAAAATGATTGACAGGCTTATTAACAGAGATAGAGTGGATCTGCTACTTGGTGGCTTTGGTTCAAGTCAGGTTTTTGCAGAGAGTGCAGTTGCAGAGAAATATGGATTTCCATTGATAAGTGGAGCTGCCAGTTCAAACAAACTTTTTCAAAGAGGATTCAAATACTACTTTTCTACTCTTGGAAAAGCTACAGAAGAAGTTAAAGGTTGTGTATATGCTTTTGCTAATTTAAAAAATAAGCCTAAAACTGCTGCAATTGTTGGTGCTGATATACTTTTTACATCACTTGCATGTGAAGGATTCAAAAAGTATTGCAAAAAAAATGGGATAAAGATTGTACACTATGAGCTTTTTCCAATGAGATTACAAGATTACAACTCTCTATTTATGAAAGTAAAGGAGAAAAATCCTGATGTTCTATTTGTTGGGTCACATTTACTTGTTGCAATGAGAACAATTAAAGCTTTAAAAGAGATAAATTATACTCCAAAAGGTATAGCATTTAGCTATGGACCCACTGTTCCAAAGTTTGTAGGTGATTTAAAAGGAGATGCAGAATATGTTGTTGCAGCATCTGAATGGACTCCCAACCTTCCATACAAAGGTAAAGTTCTTGGTAGTGCAAAAGAATTTGCCGCTAACTACTATAAAAAATATGGAAGAATGCCAGACTATGTGGAAGCAGCAAGTGCAGGTGGTGCAATTGCACAACAGCTTGCAATAGAGGCTCTGGGATTAACCCCACCTTTAAAGGATAGAGATAGAGAGAAAATTGCAAAGTGGCTTCACAGCCATACTGTAAATACATTTTATGGGAAAATAAAATTTGACAGTGATGGTGCAAATATAGCTCATCCAGCTCTTGCAATTCAGATACAAAATGGCAAAATTAAAACAATTTATCCTGACAATGTTAAAGATGCTAACCTCATATACCCTATGAAACCCTGGAAAGATAGATAGGAATAATGAAAATTTTCATCCAAACATTAATTAATGGAATATTAATTGGAGGAGTATATGCTGCATATTCAGCAGGCTTCTCCCTAATATTTGGTGTTATGGATGTTATAAACCTGGCTCATGGTGAGCTGTTGATGCTTGGTGCATTTACTGCATACTGGCTTTTTAAAATTTCACACATTGACCCATATTTGAGTATCCCTATAGCAGGGGTACTCCTATTTTTACTTGGTTACTTTATTCAAAGATTTTTAATAAACAGAGTAATTGAAAAACCAGCTATAATGTCTTACATTCTCACATTTGGGCTACATCTAATAATTGCTAACACAGCAGTAAAGTTATGGACACACGATTTTCGCTCTATTACAACTTCTTACTCAGGTGCCAATTTTTCCATTTTGGGAATAACAATTCCTGTTACAAGATTTACTACATTTATCCTTGCTTTTATAATAGTGGGTTTTTTATTCTATCTTCTTGAAAAAACAGACCTTGGAAGAGCTATAAGAGCCACAGCACAGAACAAAAAGGTTGCACAGCTCCTTGGAGTAGATGTAAAAAAGATTTATGCTCTAACCTTTGCTATTGGAGCAGCAATAACAGGCATTGCTGGTGCATCAATTAGTCCTTTTGTAATACTTTTTCCAGAAATGGGGTTAAGTTATACTATTATAGCATTTTGTGTTGTTGTACTTGGTGGTATGGGTTACATTCCAGGGGCATTAATAGGAGGAATTATACTTGGTGTGATTCAGGCTCTTACAGTTACATACATTAATGCTGGAATTTCAGTAGCCATTACATTTATTCTTCTGTTTATTATGCTCATCTTTAAACCAACTGGAATTACTGGCAAAGGTAATGTTTAAATGAAAAAGCTACTCCTTATCTTAATTATTTTTGTATTAGTTGCATCACTACCTCTATTTGGAATAGATAGATACTATATGCGTTTTTTCACCTACCTTTTTATGTGGATAGCACTTGCAGGTTGCTGGAATATTTCCTCTGGATACACTGGTTATATTGATTTTGGCCCTGTTGTATATTTTGGAATTGGCTCATATAGTACAGCAATTTTAATGACTCTACTTAAAATTCCTTTTTTTATTTCAATTTTTGCTGGTGGTATAATTGCTCTAATAATATCTACTTTTATAGGGTTGCCAACTTTAAAATTAAAGGGTGCTTACTTTGCAATTGCTACTTTTGCTTTTGCTGAAAGTATGAAACAGATAATCTTATGTTTTGATAGAACATTTCATGTTAAATTTTTTATGGGTAGTTATGGAATAACTTTGCCAATTTGTAATAATTACAATCTATTTTACTATCTAATGCTTTTGATTGCAGGTATTATTGTTGTTATTACATTTTTTATTGAAAAAACAAGATTTGGGCTTGCTCTAAAAGCTATTAATGAATCAGAAGAAGCATCACAGATGATTGGTATTAATACCACTTTGATTAAATTATCAGCATATATGATAAGTGCATTTTTTATAAGTGTGGTTGGTGGAATTTATGCTTACTGGGTAACTTATATTACACCTGATGATGTGTTTAATGTTCACAAAACAGTGCAAATGGTAATTATGAGTTTGATTGGAGGAATGGGTACTTTAATTGGCCCAATACTTGGTGCTACTTTTTTAAGCTCCATATCAGAGTATCTTGGAGCAGAGTTTGTGGAAAATTATCTAATTATTGTTGGAATAATCGTTGTGCTTGTAATCTTAATAGAGCCATCTGGCCTTTATGGGTTAAAAAAATGGAAAAAATACTTGAAGCAAACAAAGTAGTTAAAAATTTCGGTGCATTGAGAGCTGTTTCTGAAGTTGATTTTCATCTATTAAAAGGTGAGATACTTGGACTTATTGGTCCCAATGGAGCTGGTAAAAGTACTCTTTTAAATATTATGGCAGGTATTATTTCACCTTCAAGTGGAAAAATATTTTATAAAGGAAAAGATGTTACTGGTAAAAAATCTTATTCATTGTGTAAGTTGGGGATAGTGAAAACAGCACAAATAGTACAACCATTTACCAAATTAACTCTCTTTGAAAATATTTACCTTGCAGCTATTTTTGGTGGTAAAAAAAATAGCAAAGACGCAACTAATATAGCCAATGAATTACTTGAATTTTCTGGGCTCTTTTCATTGAAAAATAATCTTGCAAATGAGTTGAGTGTCCCACAGAGAAGGCGTCTTGAATTTGCAAGGGCACTTGCAACCTCACCTGAAGTATTACTCCTTGATGAAAATATGGCAGGACTAACTCCAAAAGAGATAGATGATTTCTTACTTTTAATAAAAAAAATAAATTCAAAAGGTATTTCCATAATAATTGTAGAGCATATTATGAGAGCTGTAAAAGGTGTTTCCCACAGAATCATTGTGCTAAACTATGGAGAAAAGATAGCTGATGGCGAACCTGATAAAGTTCTTGAAAATGAAGAGGTTCAGAGAGCTTATTTTGGTGTATAAAAGGGGATTATGAAGATACTTGAAATTAAAAATTTAGAAATAGCCTATAATGATATTCAGGTTATATGGGGTATTAATCTATTTGTAGCAAAAAATGAAATAGTAGTAGTAATAGGTCAGAATGGTGCAGGTAAAAGCACTTTGCTTGCTGGAATTGCTAATATTTTACCTGCGAAAAATGGAGAAATTTTTTTTAAAGGGGATAATATTACAAATATAGGTGTAACTTCCACTGTAAAACAGGGAATTATGCTTGTTCCTGAAGGAGCAGGAGTGTTTCCCAATATGAGTGTAATGGATAATCTTATAATGGGAGCATACATTTTAAAGTCAAAAGAGAAGAGGGAAGAGATTTTAGAGCAGGTATTAAACCTTTTTCCAAGGTTAAAAGAAAGATTTTCTCAATTAGCAGGCACATTAAGTGGTGGTGAAAGGCAGATGCTTGCAATTGGTAGAGCATTAATGTCTGATCCAGAATTAATACTTCTTGATGAGCCATCACTTGGGTTACAACCATTATTTGTGAAAAAAATGTTTGAGGTTATTTTAAACCTAAAAGAAATGGGCAAAACCATTCTTGTTGTTGAGCAGAATGTAAATTTAAGCCTTGAAATAAGTGACAGAGGTTATGTGCTTGAAAATGGACGTGTTGTTTTATCTGGAAAAAGTAAAGATTTAATTAACAATGAACATGTGAAGAGAGCATATATGGGGTTTTAAATGGAATCTATAAATTTTTATTTAAACAATATGGAAGTTACTGTTGAAATAGAGGAAGGAGAGCTTTTAATTGATACATTGAGAAATAGGTTGAATATAAAAAGTGTAAAGCAGGGTTGTGGTATTGGAGAATGTGGAACATGCACAGTTCTTTTAGACAATGAGCCTGTGTACTCTTGCATAACATTAACAAAAGCAATTGAAAACCAGTGTATTACCACTATTGAAGGTATTGACACAGATAAGATTGAAAAAGCCTTTATTAATTCTGGAGCAGTGCAATGTGGCTTTTGTACCCCTGGAATGATGTTAATTGCATATTCAATACTCTCTTCTGGTGAAAAATTAAATAGAGATGAAATAAAATCAAAAATTTCTGGAAACCTTTGCAGGTGCACAGGTTACAACCAGATTATTGAGGCAATAGAAAATGTACTCAAAAATTAATGCTAAAGTTTATAATCCAACAACTCTAAGTAGCCTTTTCAATTTAATTGAAACTCTTTCAAATTATAAATTTATTGCTGGTGGAACTGATCTTATTGTTAAAATTAAGCAAAAAGAGATAAAATGTAGTAATTTAATATTGTTAAAAAATATGAAAGAGTTAAAAAAAATAGAATCTTTCAATGACCATATTTTTATTGGAGCTGCAAATACATTTTCAGAGCTTTTAAAAAATGAAAATATTGCAAATTTTACAAGTTTGATTCAATCTTTTAAAAGTATTGGTTCACCTCAAATTAGAAATATTGCAACAATTGGGGGAAATATTGTGAATGCATCACCTGCGGCAGATTCAGTGCCAGCTCTAATGCTATACAATTCACAGGTTGTTATTTTTGGAAAAAATAGTAAAAAAGAAATATTTTTAAAAGATTTTTTTAAAAGCTCTTATTTAGTTAAACTGAGAAAGGATGAAATTGTAACAGGTATAAAAGTGTTTAAACATAACTTTAAAAAAGCAGAGTTTATAAAGATTGGTAAAAGAAACTCTCTATCTATATCGAGGTTAAACATTGCTTATGGAATAAGTTTTTCCAATCAATGGAGAATTTGCTTAGGCTCTGTTACTCCCTTTCCAGTTAGAATGCCAATTACAGAGAAACTTTTCACTTCATCTACAGTAACCAAGGAAAGCATTATGGCATCTATTAAACAGGATATTCTAAAATATACTGATTATAGACCATCTTTTGATTACATATTACCTGTTATTAGAGACATTTTATATAAAAAATATTTAGGATAAAAAATGAAATTTATAGGCAAACCATTAACAAGAGTTGATATTTATGAGAAA
>CAZIZE010000007.1:0-24608 GCA_964543655.1 uncultured bacterium | reverse complement strand
TCTTGGTGTGGACCATGCCTTGCTCTTGCACCAGTAATAGATGATATTGCAGAAGAATACTCAGATAAAATTAATATTTGCAAATTAAATGTTGATGAAAATCAGAAAACAGCTATGGAATATGGAATTAAAGGTATTCCTACAATTCTATTTTTTAAAGATGGTAAAGTTGTTGAGCAGTCAGTTGGTCTTGTTGCAAAAGAGCAGATTAAAGAGCTTATTGACAAGGTTTTATCATAGAAATATCAAATCTCCTCTAATAGAGGAGATTTGATTAATGTTTTGAAATTGAACTAAAAAAATAATCACGATTGATTAATTTTGCAATTTTTCTGTGAGATATTCCATTTTTTATCTCTTTCTCCAACTTTTCCCTCTGCTCTTTTTCCATGTGAAGAGCTTCAATCACCACGTCATCCATATTTTCAAGGAGAATTATGTTTAATCCAGTGAGAATCTCTTCTGGAATTTCATCTATATCAGGCCTATTTTTTTCAGGAATAATAACATTTGTTATTCCATGCCTCCTTGCTGCTAAAAGCTTCTCTTTTAATCCACCAATTGGTAATATATTGCCACGTAATGTAATCTCTCCTGTCATTGCTATATTTCCTTTAACAGGAATACCTGTTAATGCTGAAATAATTGAAGTAGCAATTGTAATGCCTGCTGATGGGCCATCCTTTGGCACAGCACCTTCTGGCACATGTATATGGAAGTCAAGATTCTTGTAAAAATCATCAATTAATCCAAAAACATCTGCCCTGGTTCTAACATATGTTAGAGCAGTTTTAACAGACTCCTGCATTACTTCACCAAGTTTGCCAGTAATCTGAACATTTCCAGTACCTTTAACTATTGATGCTTCTATTGATAATATCTCACCTCCAGATTGAGTCCATGCAAGGCCATTGGTAACACCTACTTTCGAAACCATTTTATAATTCTCTTTCCTGAATCTTTCTACTCCAAGATATTTGCTGATATTTTTTTTGGTAATTGATTTACTTGCTGTTTTAATTTCACCTTTAATGTAAGATTTTGCAATTTTCCTTAAAATCTTTTCAAGCTTTCTTTTTAAATTTCTAACACCAGCTTCCCTTGTATAATGCCTGATTATTGAAAGAATTGCTTCATCACTAAACTTTATTTCAACTTTATCTATTAGTCCTGTATCTTTCAATAGATTTGGTATAAGATACTGCTTTGCAATTTCAAGTTTTTCAAATTCAGTATAACCTTCAATTCTAATTATTTCCATTCTATCCCTAAGAGGAATAGGAATATTCTCAATATAATTAGCAGTAGCAATAAATAAAACATTGGAAAGATCATAATCAACTGATAGATAGTGATCATTAAAAGTATGATTCTGCTCCGGGTCTAAAACTTCCAGAAGAGCAGAAGCAGGATCACCTCTGTAATCAGAGCTAATTTTATCTATCTCATCAAGGAGAAATACTGGATTTGATGATTTGGCTTTTTTCATTGAATGTATTATTTTCCCTGGTAATGCCCCTAAGTAAGTTCTTCTGTGGCCTCTTATTTCTGCTTCATCTTTTACACCACCAAGTGACATTCTAACAAAATTCCTATTCAATGCTCTTGCTATTGATTTACCAAGTGAAGTTTTACCAACACCTGGTGGCCCAACAAAACATAAAATTGGAGAATTATTTGACTCTGAAAGCAATTTTACAGCAATATATTCAACAATTCTATCTTTAACTTTCTCAAGTCCATAATGATCTTCATTTAAAATGTCTTCAACTTTGTTTAAATCTTTTTCATCCTCAGTAAACAGATTCCAGGGAATTTCCACTATCCATTCAAGATAATTTCTAATAATGGTAGTTTCTCCAGAAGCTGGATGGCTAAGCTTTAATTTTCTTAATTCTTCATTAACTTTGTTTCTAACTTCTTCTGGCAAATTCAGGTTGTTTAATCTTTTTTCAAGCTCTAAAATATCTGATTTTGGGTCAACTTTCATTCCCAGTTCATTCTGAATTGCATTAAGCTGTTCCTGAAGATAGACCTCTTTATGAGTTTTTGAAATTTGATTTTTAACCTTTTCTTTAATTTTTTTATCTATTTGAATAATTTCTATTTCAGAAAGTAACAATGCATAAATATGTTCGAGCTTTTTTGTAATTGAGTCAAACTCAAGCAATGCCTGTTTCTCTTTTACTTTAAGATTTAACTTTGCACCAATTTCATAACACAATTTATAAGGATTGTCTGTGGAAACTATATCAATAACATCTTCTATATTCATAGCTGGATTTAATTTTGCATATTGCTGAAAAATTGTAATAATATTCCTCATTACAGCTTCAACTTCAGTTTTATCTTTATCCCAGTTGTACACCTCTTTAATAACTTCACCTTCAACATATAGAATATCTCTATCATATAACTTCTCAATATTAAAAAGCTCTCTCCCTATTAAAGTAACTTTAAATGTTCCATCAGTAAGTTTAACAACCTGCTTTATTTCTATAGTAACTCCTTTTAAAAAAATATCCTCTAATCCTGGATTACTATCTTTTGGATTCTTCTGTGCTGAAATAACAAGTAAACTATTTTCCTCAATTGCATACTCAATAGCTGCAATTGACTTTTTCCGTCCAAAAAATAGAGTCTCTTTCTGACCTGGTAAAAGGACAAAATCTCTTAATGGCAAGTATGGGTATTTCATCTATTATCACCTCTCAAAAAATAACCCCCTTTTTAATGAAAAAAAGGGGGCTATAAATTAAAAATTTTTTTCAATTTAAGCTATCTTACTTTCTTCATAAATAAATATTGGCTGACTATTATTTTTCACAACCTCTTCATTTATAATAATTTCCCTGATATTGGATTTAGAAGGAACTTCAAACATAATATCAGTCATTATTGATTCAACTATTGCTCTTAAACCCCGTGCACCTGTTTTTCTTTCAATTGATTTCCTTGCAATTTCTCTAAGAGCACTATCTGAAAAGGTTAATTTTACATTGTCAAATTCAAGCAATTTCTGATACTGTTTTATAACAGAATTTTTTGGCTCTACTAATATTTTTACAAGAGCATCTTCATCGAGATCCTGCAATGTTGCAACTACTGGAATTCTTCCAACTAATTCAGGAATAAGACCATACTGTATTAAATCTTCAGGCTCAAGTTTTTGAAGTATCCCTTTTTTCAATTTTTCTTTGCTTGTTTTGGGTTTACCTTGAAAGCCAATGCTCTTTTCACCAATACGTCGTTCTATAATTTCCTCAAGCCCAACAAACGCTCCTCCAACTATAAATAAAATATTTGTTGTATCAATTTTGATAAATTCCTGATTAGGATGCTTTCTACCACCTTTTGGTGGAATATTTGAAATGGTACCTTCTAAAATTTTAAGTAAAGCCTGCTGCACACCTTCACCTGAAACATCTCTTGTAATTGAAGGGCTATAAGATTTTCTTGCAATTTTATCAATTTCATCAATATATATAATACCCTTCTCTGTTTTTTCAATATCATAGTTAGCAGCTTGAAACAGATTAACAAGCACATTTTCAACATCTTCACCAACATATCCAGCTTCTGTAAGAGTGGTTGCATCTGCAATTGCAAATGGAACATCAAGGAGCTTTGCAAGTGTTCTTGCAAGTAAAGTTTTACCGCAACCTGTTGGTCCTATTAATAAAATATTGCTTTTCTCTATTTCAATATCATTTTCATCTGATTCATCTTTTTTATAATTTATTCTTTTGTAATGATTATAAACAGCAACTGCTAATTTTCTCTTAGCTTCCTCCTGACCAATTACGTATTCATCAAGTTTTTCTTTAATTTCAGCAGGTTTTAAAAGAATCTTTTTCAAATTATCAATCTTCTCTTTCTCAAGCTCTGTTGAAATTATCTCTTTACATAGAGAAACACATTTATCACAAATATAAACACCATTAGGACCTTCTATTAACTTTCTAACAGCTCTCTCATCTCTTTCACAAAAAGAGCATTTAATCCACTTTTTTCTATCTATATAACTCATGAAACCTCCTATACTAACAACATTTTGCTAATTGGCGCACCAGCTGGAACCATTGGATAAACATTTTCTTCTCTATCAACATGAAAATCAACAATAACAAGTTTATCAGAGCTTAGAGCTTCTTTTAAAACTGGCTCCACATCATTTTTCTTGTCAGCTGTATATCCAACTGCTCCATAACTTTCTGCTAATTTAACAAAATCAGGGACAACTTCCATAACTGTCTCAGAATAATTTTTATCAAAAAATAGTTCTTGCCACTGTCTAACCATTCCAAGATAATTGTTATTTAAAATAATAATTTTTACTGGCAAATTAAATTGAACAGCTGTTGCAAGCTCCTGAATATTCATCTGAATACTTCCATCTCCTGCTATGTCAATCACAGTTTTATCTGGAAAAGCAACCTGGGCGCCTATAGCAGCTGGAAAGCCATAACCCATTGTACCTAAACCACCTGAAGTTAGAAAGGTTCTTGGATGCTCAAATGGAAAAAATTGAGCTGTCCACATTTGATTCTGTCCAACCTCAGTGGCTATTATTGCATCACCTTTGGTTAGCTCATAAATTTTTTCAATTACATATTGTGGCTTTATACTGCTACTATCTCTATCATAATTTAATTTATGCTTATTTTTCCACTCGTCAATCCTCTGGTACCAATATTGTAATCCTTTTTTAAATTCTATTAATTTATCGGCAAAATCTTCTGAAAGTAAAGTGTTAAATTTTTTTAATGCATCTTTTGCATCTCCAACAATTGGAATATCCACAACAACATTTTTACTAATTGAAGTTGGATCAATATCAATATGGATAATTTTAGCATTAGGTGCAAATTCATCAATTTTACCTGTGACTCTATCATCAAATCTTGCTCCAATTGCAATTAAAAGGTCACTATCAGTAACAGCCATATTTGCTGTATATGTGCCGTGCATCCCGAGCATTCCCAGAAAAAGATTATCAGTTGCAGGATAAGCTCCAAGTCCCATTAAAGTGGAGGTTACAGGAATACCTGTTTTTTTAACAAAATCTCTCAGCTCATATGAAGCATCTGATAAAATCACTCCACCACCAATATAAATTAAAGGCTTTTTAGAAGAGAGAATTGCTGTTAGTGCTTTCTGAATCTGCTTAATATGGCATTCATAAGTTGGTCTATAACCGATAATGTTAATCTTTTCTGGATAAGAAAAATCTTTTAATTTGGAAACAAGAACATCTTTTGGCAAATCCACAAGCACTGGACCTTTTCTACCACTATTTGCCAGATAAAATGCTTCTTTAACAATTCTGGGCAAATCTTTCACATCTTTAACAAGATAACTATGCTTTGTGCATGGTCTTGTCATACCTACAATGTCTGCTTCCTGGAAAGCATCATTTCCAATAAGCATTGTAGGCACCTGTCCACTAAAAACAACAAGTGGAATTGAATCCATATATGCTGTTGCTATACCAGTAACTGTATTCGTAGCTCCCGGGCCTGAGGTAACCAGGCAAACCCCTACTCTACCTGTTGCCCTTGCATAGCCATCTGCTGCATGAACAGCAGCCTGCTCATGCCTGACCAATATATGCTTCATATTATACTCAGGTAGTTTATCATAAATATTTATTACCGCTCCACCCGGGTATCCAAAAATATGTTGAACCCCCTCTAATCTCAGACATTCCAATAAAATTTCTGCACCATTTTTCATAAGGAAAAATTCCTCCTAATTCTCTTTTTCTCGTTTATAGTTATCTATTATTTCAACTAATCTTTCTTTTCCTCTTAATTTTGAAAGTTTTAATCTTTTCAACTCAACTTCTTCCTCAGGACTTAAATATACCCTTGAGGACATTTCATCAACCACTCTGTTTAATTTTTCATGTTCTTCCCATAATTTTTTAAATTCCTCATTAATATTAAGCAACTCTTCCACTATAGGAGTTTTTTCCATAAAATCCTCCTTCTATTTTATTTTTATTGGATTAGATTTAGGACCAATTGTAATAGTAAGATTAACTGTGCCACCATCCTGCTCAATGTATATAACTGTAATCCACCCTGGTTTATCAAAAATCAGTTGCATTGTTTCCTGATATTCAATGGAGCTTATTAAATTCCAGTTATATTTAGGTAATTCACTCTTGTAAAAATTTCCAATATTTTTAAAATTATCATTCCCTCTATACTTTAAAATACCTGTTCTGTAATTATCTGTTTCATAAACAAAAGAATCATCATTTTGAAGTGTAAGATTATTAGGAACAGGTAAATCTTCAAATCTAAAATTTGCCATATTTTCTACTTTAGAAATAACAGGCTTATCCTTTTTGGTAACCTCTTCAACCATTTTACAACCTGATATGGCAATTAAAAAAGTTAGTAAAATAAATATAAAAATCATTCTTCTCATTTTAGCCCTCCATAAAAATTTATTAAAAAATAATACATTAATTTTCCAATTTTTGCAATAAATTATTTCATTTCCAACAAAACTTTACAAGTTTTATCTATTATAAAATCAAGGTCTTTATATGAATGAGCATAAGATATAGCCCCCCCACCATGCATAACGTGCAAACCTTCATTTAACAACCTGACTTTAAATTCATTCTCCCTTTTATTAATATCAGTACTACCCCCTATATCTTCAGGTGAATTTATTTTAATATTATAATCAAAAGGAAAGTGGATCATATAGAGAGAAGCTGTCCCGGTAACTGCTGCTTTAATTTTATTAGATTTAATAAATTCTGATATTTTCTCTCTAACATACTCCCCTTTTCTGTTAATATCATCATATATCTCATCTTTTTTACTTTCAAGAAATCTAATCATTTCATAACCTGCCCTCATTGTATATGGAGTTGCTGAAAATGTGCCACCACCTATTAATACTTTATCTTTCCCTTTATATTCAGGTGATGCAAGCTCCATAACATCAGCTCTGCCACCAACAATACCAATGTTAAATCCACCACCAGCTATTTTACCCATTGTTGTTAAATCAGGTAAAATATTATACTTTTCTTGAGCCCCACCTAAACCAAGTCTAAAGCCTGTTATAACTTCATCAAAAATTAAAAGAGCTCCCATTTTATTGGACTGTTCTTTTAAAAATTGTAGAAATTCTCTATTTGCAGGTAAAAAACCACCTTCACCTATAACAGGCTCTAAAATTATACATGCAATATTGCCATTTAATTCTTTTAAAATTTTATAACTTCTGTCAATGTCATTAAAAAATATATATTGAGTCAGATTATGTATTTTTTTAAAAATCCCACTAACACCATTTTTATAAGGATACTTAATTGCTCGTGACAATTCTGAGCCAGCACCATGCCAACCTCCAGCCATTTTTACAACAATCTCTTTCTGCGTGTAACCCCTTGACAATCTTATTGCATACATATTGGCTTCTGTGCCTGATGTGCAAAATCTTAAAGATTCTATTGATGGAACATGGGAAATAATCTTTTCTGCAAGTTCCAACTCATATGGATTAACAGTGCCAAGATGGGTGCCATCTTGAATCATTGATTGATTAACTTCAGTTATAAAGTCAGGAGCATGACCAGCTATGTGAGAATAGTGTCCCATCCATAGGTCTATGTAGCTGTTGTTATCAACATCAAAAATTCTACTCCCTTTACCTTTACTCATAACCACAGGGTAAGGCTTGTAAAACCTCAGGTTATGTGAAACTCCTCCAGGCATTACATTTTTTAATTGTTCAAAAATTTTTTTAGATGTTTTTGTTCTACTCTCATATATTTTTAAATATTCCATTACAAACTCCTTTTGTAGCTCTGATTCACTTTATATACATATGCTAAAATTTCAGCTACAACTCTGTAAAATTCTTCTGGAATCTCTTCATAAATTTCAAGATTATAGAGTAGTTCTGCAAGGTCGGAGTCCTGATAGATATGGATATTATGCTCTTTTGCTATTTCTATAATTTTTTCAGCTAACTTTTTCTGTCCTTTTGCTACAACTTTTGGTGCATTATCTTTAATCTTTTCATATTTTAAAGCAACAGCTTTTAAATTTTTCTTTTTTTCCATTATTATGGAATAAATTATATTAAAATTATTTATAAGTCAAATTAAAAATTTTACCTCTTGCTAAGTTTTATGGGTAATGATATGGGGAGGAGATGGAGAAGGGAGCTAAAAATTTGAATTTATCTGTTAATGGTTTGAACTTAAATTACTGATAAATAATGATTACTTTAATTGCTATAGAGAAAAATAGCATCATCTTAAAATGTAAAATGGAGGATTAATGAAATTCAAAGAGCTTAAATATGATAAATTGAACACATATCCTTTAAATAAGAGAAAAAGTAAGGTTAATATAGATGATTTTTTCAATTTTAATGGCGAAAATTTTATTGACCAGATACCAAATATATTAGCTGCCAAAGAGGTTAAAGAGATAATTGAACATACTGTTAATGCTTATAAAAAAAGTAAAAAAATCGTTGTTGCAATGGGTGCACATGTAATTAAAGTTGGCTTATCACCATTAATTAATAAATTAATTAAAAATAAAGTTATTAGCCATATTGCTTTCAATGGTGCAGCTATTGTTCATGATGTTGAGATTGCAATAAATGGAGCTACATCAGAGGATGTTGATGAGGCATTGAAAAAAGGTGAATTTGGAATGAGTGAAGAGACAAATAGTTTAATAAACAATGCTATAAACTCTGGTTTTGTGGAAGGAATTGGACTTGGAGAAACAATTGGAAAATGGCTAACAAACTCTGACTACAGGTATAAAGATTTTTCAATCTTTGCAACTGCGTACCAACATAACATTCCTATAACTGTGCATGTTGCTGTTGGGACAGATATTATACATATGAGCCCTGAAGCAAATGGCAGTGCTATTGGAGAAGGAAGTTTAAAAGATTTTAAAATTTTTGCAAATACAATAAAAGACTTGCAAGATGGAGTATTTTTTAATATAGGGTCTGCTGTTGTTTTGCCAGAAATTTTTTTAAAAGCAGTTACACTTGTAAGAAACCTTAATTTCAAAGTTGACAGGTTTATTACAGTAAATCTTGACTTTATAAAACAGTACAGGCCGCTTACAAATGTTGTAAATAGGCCAGTTCAAAATGGAGGCAAAGGCTACTATATTATTGGCCATCATGAAATAATGTTACCTTTAATATTTTTAAATGTTTTACAGCGTATTAATTTATAACAAACGGAGGAAATAATGGATTTTAAAGACACTCTAAATTTACCAAAAACAGATTTCCCAATGAAAGCCAATCTTTCAAAAAGAGAACCTGAATTTATAAAAAAATGGGACAATGAAAAACTTTTTTTCAAAATAATTGAGAAAAGAAAAAATGCTCCAAAATATATTCTTCATGATGGGCCACCATATGCAAATGGGCATATTCATTTAGGCCACGCATTAAATAAAATTCTTAAAGATTTTATAATTAAATATAAAACAATGAAAGGGTTTTACAGCTATTATACTCCTGGATGGGATTGCCACGGATTACCAATAGAACATCAGGTTGATAAAAATCTTGGCAACGAAAGATTTTCTAAACCGGTTACTGAAAAAAGAGAATTATGCAGAAGGTATGCAGAGAAATTTATAGAAATTCAGAAAAATGAATTTAAAAGATTAGGTGTTCTTGGTGACTGGGATAATCCCTATCTTACAATGAATTATGAATATGAAGCTAAAATTGCAAGAGAGCTTGGGAGATTCTTTGAACAAGGCTCTGTATATAAAAGCAAAAAACCTGTTTATTGGTGTGCATCATGTGTTACAGCACTTGCAGAAGCAGAGGTTGAGTATAATGATGATACATCAACATCAATATATGTAAAGTTTAAAGTTAAAGATAATCTTTCAAACTTAAACAGCAATTTAAAAGGAAAAGATAGCTACATCATCATCTGGACAACTACTCCATGGACAATTCCAGCTAATCTTGCAATTACCCTTCATCCAGATTTTGATTACTCTGCTATTGAAGTAAATGACGAAGTGTGGATTCTTGCAACAGAATTAGTATCAAAATGTATGTCCAATTTCGGAATAGAGAATTACTCTGAAATTGCATCATTCAAAGGTAGAGACCTTGAAAAAATTAAATGTCAACATCCTTTTATTAACAGAGACTCCCTTGTTATCCTTGGAAATCATGTTACTCTTGAAGCTGGTACTGGAGCTGTTCATACAGCACCTGGACATGGACAGGAGGATTACGAGGTTGCTCTTGAATATGGTATTGATATTTTAACTCCTGTTGATGATTTTGGAAAATTTACAAAAGAGGTTGCAGTAAAAGAACTTGAAGGATTATTTGTATTTGATGCTAATAAAAAGGTTAATGAAATTTTAAAAAATAATAACGCTTTAATAAAAGTAGAAAAAATAACTCACTCATACCCTCATTGCTGGAGGTGTAAAGAGCCAATTATATTTAGAGCAACTTCCCAATGGTTCATATCAATGGAAAAAAACAATTTAAGAAAAAAGGCTCTTAATGCAATTAATAATCAAGTTAAATGGATACCAGCATGGGGAAAAGATAGAATTTTTAACATGATTGAAAATAGACCTGATTGGTGCATTTCAAGGCAGAGGTCTTGGGGAGTTCCAATCACAGTTGCTTATTGCAAAGAATGTGGTCATTTAATTGCCACTAAAGAACTTTTTGAAAAAGTTTACGAGATATTTTTAAAAGAGGGTGCTGATGCATGGTTCAAACGTGACATTAAAGATTTTCTTCCTGATGATTTTAAATGCCCTGAATGTGGATGTAACAGCTTTATTAGGGAAAAAGATATACTTGATGTTTGGTTTGATTCTGGTTCCTCATTTGCAGCAGTTTGCGAAGACAATCCTTTACTTGGATTTCCTGCAAATATGTACCTTGAAGGCTCTGACCAGCATAGAGGATGGTTTCACAGCTCATTGTTAATTGCTATTGGCAACAGGGGAATTCCACCTTACAATGAGGTTTTAACACATGGATTTGTTGTAGATGGTGAAGGTAAAAAAATGTCTAAATCTGCAGGGAATGTTATTTCACCTGATGAAGTGATTAATAAATATGGTGCTGAAATTTTAAGATTATGGGTTGCAGCACAAGATTACAGAGATGATATAAGAATTTCAAAAGAGATTTTAAAAAGAGTTACAGAAAGCTACAGAAGGATTAGAAACACAGTTAGATACCTTATGGGATGTTTAAATGATTTTGATTATGAAAAAAACAAAGTAGAGTACAACAATTTAACAGATATTGACAAGTGGATTCTTGCAAGGCTAAATAACCTTACAAAAAGGGTTTTAAAAGGGTATGATGAGTTTGAATTCCATATAGTTTATCATATGATTCACAATTTCTGTGTTGTTGACCTTAGTAACTTCTACCTTGATGTATTAAAAGATAGGATGTACTGCGAGCCAACCAACTCAAAGGAAAGGCGTTCAACACAAACTGCAATTTACACTGTTTTAACCTATCTTTTGAAATTAATAGCTCCAGTTCTTGCTTTTACATCAGATGAAGCATGGAGATATTTTAAAGGGGAAACTCTTTCAGTACATGAAGAAACAATGCCAGAAATCAATGAAAATTTTGATAATAAAGAGATAATTGAAAAATTTGAAAATATTCTTGAATTAAGAGAGAAAATTTCAAAACGCCTTGAGGAAGCAAGGAAAAATAAAATAATAGGTCATTCACTTGACGCAAAAGTTATTATTACATTTTCAAAAGAGAAAGATTTTCTATTTTATGAAAAAATCTATGATGAATTAAAAATGCTCCTAATAACATCTCAATTATCAATTCAACTTGACACAAATCTAAGTGATATAGATATTAAAGTTGAAAGGGCTTCTGGCGAAAAATGTCAGAGATGCTGGAAATATGACGATTCTGTTTCAAATGATAAGGATAAAATATGTTTTAGATGTAGAAAAGTGATAGAGCAAAATTAAAAAGCCCGAAAAACGGGCTTTTTAATTTTTTTAGAGTTTAAAATTGAGTAAAAGTTTCTTTCTATTTATTAATTTTCTTGTTTCAGTTGTTATAGGTATTTTTTATATTTTAATTGCCAATTTGGAAGGTATCTTCCCTTACATATCATTAATTGCAAATACTTTTTTAATTTATATCTTAATCTCAATACCTGTTTATCTTTTATCATTTTTACCAGAACTTATTTTTTCAATTTTTCTGGCAATAATTTTTACAATACTTCACTCTATTAATTTAGTTGATGTTATTATTTTTTACTTTTTCAAGTACCATATAAATGGAATGGTTTTAAATGTGCTCACCACTCCAAATGGTATTAAAGCTCTTGATATTCCTATGTGCGATTTTATATATTTTGCAATTTTTGTTGCTCTTACATTGGTAATAGAGCTATTGATTTTATACTTTATCAAAATAAAGAAAACTGAAATCAATTTAAAACCGGTAATTATTTTCTTATTTTTAATATTAACTGTAGAGAAAGGTATTTATATTTACAAAGATTTAAACTGTTCAGAAATCGTAAAAAAAATTAAACTAACCCTACCTTTATATCAACCATTAACTTGTAAAAAGTTTTTTAAAAAGGTTTTGCATGTTAAATTGAAAAAATGTAAAAAATTTAATCTCTCTAAAAATATACATTTACATAAAAATCTGCATTATCCTTTACATAAAATAAAATTATCAAAATTATCATCTTATCCAAATATTATTTTTATCCTATTGGATGCATGGCGAGCAGATAAATTTAATAAAAATTACACTCCTAATATATACAATTTTTCTAAAAATTCACTTATTTTTAAAAATCATAAAAGTGGGGGAATTGCTACAAGATTTGGAGTTTTTACCCTTTTTTATGGAATTTATGGTATATACTGGCATAAATTTTTGTCTGAGCATGTGCCGCCGGTATTCCTAAATGTTCTTCAAAAATTAAATTACGATTTTAAAATTTTAACTTCCACTTCATTAAAATATCCTGAGTTTACTCAAACAATTTTTTTAAAATTGCAAAATAAAATAGAGGATAATCCTCCTGGTAAATATATTTATGAGAAAGATAGAAATATTACTGAAAATTTTATTTCATGGATTAATACTATGAAAAATGAAAAAAGACCTTTTTTTTCATTTATATTTTTAGATGGCCCACATGCAAAAAGTTTTGCACCTAATTTTAATAAATTCAAATTAAATAAAAATATCAATTACTTTATTGTTGGGAAAAAAAATATTACATTTTTAAAACAAGCATATTTAAATGCAATTTATTATGATGATTACCTTGTTGGAAAAATATTAACTGTATTGAAATCAAAAGGTTTGTTAAAAAATAGCATAATATTGATTTCAGCTGACCATGGTGAAGAATTTTTCGAGCATGGCCATTTAGGCCACACAAGTGCATTTACACCAGAGCAAAATAATGTACCTTTAATACTTTACATTCCTAATAAAAAACATAAAATCTTTCAAAAATTAACCTGCCATTACGATATTGTTCCAACTATTTTAAAAATTTTAGGAGTTAAAAATCAAGAATCAGATTATTCAAATGGAATTAATTTATTAGGAAGTAAAAAACATAAATATATTATTGCAGCAAGCTGGACAAATTTTGCAATTATTTATCCTGATTACAGATTTATCTTCTCTATGGCAACGTATAAAATGGGTCTTTCTGAAATTAGAGATAATAATTTTAAATTAATAAAAAATAACACCCTTATAAAGCACCATATTAAAGATTTTAGTAATATTTTAAAAGATTTTGCAAGATTTTAATTTTCCTTTTTGGTACGTTCAAGTAAAGTAGTATAAATTGGCTGATTACCAAGGAAAGCTGTACATCAAAAATTACATTAGGCATAAAGAGAAGAAAATTTCAATGGATTTTTTTTAAATTACAATAATCTTATGTTTAATTGCATATTTTACAAGACCTGATACATTGTGTATATTCAACTTTTTCATTATATTTTTTCTATGTGTATCAACAGTCCTTGTACTAATAAACAATTTTTCAGCAATTTGTGAATTAGTAAAACCCTCTGCAATCATCTGCAAAATCTGTATCTCTCTTTCAGTAAGAAGTTGATCAAGATTATTATCTTCTTCAAATGTATCATTATGAAAAATTTTCTTCACATCTATGGAATTAAATGCAGGAGAAAGGAGAAATCTACCTTTTGACACTTTTTTTATAGCTTCTATTAATAGCTTGAAACTATCTTCCTTTAATATATAACCTTTTGCACCACTTTTCATAGCATTTATAACAAAATAAGTATCTGCGTGCATAGAGAGTATTAAAACTTCTGTTTTAGGCACATTTTTCTTTATAAGTTTCGTTAGTTCTATACCATTTAACCCAGGAATTGAAATATCAACTATAGCTATATCAGGTTTTAATGATATTATTTTGTCAAGTGCTGTTATACCATTATCATCCTCGCCAACAATAACTATTTCAGGTTCCTTTAAAATAAGATTTTTCAATCCTTCCTTAAACATTATATGGTCATCAACTATAACAGCTCTAATCATTCTCTGCACCTTTTTCAGGAATCTCTATTATAGCACGTGTTCCCTCTCCTTCTGCAGATTCTATGTAGAAATTTCCTTTAAAATGCTCAACCCATTTTTTTACTGTAAATAATCCAATGCCGCTACTATATTTTTTCCTGTTAAAATATTTCTCAACATTGAACCCCTTACCATTATCGTCTATAACAAGTCTTAAAACATTTTCAACAATCAAAAATGAGATAACAACCTCTGTTGCACCTGAATATTTTAATACATTGTTCAATAGCTCTTTAACTATTCTAAAAAGATAAAACTTTTCAGTTTGTGTTAAAGGGATATTTTCCTCCCTCAAATTTGTGTAAAATAATACCTTTATTTTACTTTTTTCTTCAAAATTTTCACAATAACACCTAATCGCTGATATTAAACCATGCTCATCAAGAATTACAGGACATAAGTCAAATATTGTACCCCTAATCTGCTTTAACATTTTATTGGTGGTATTTAAAATTTGTAATATTGAATCATTATTAAATTTTTCATAAAGCTCTTCTGTTTTTAAATGTAAAAATGCTATATCTTGAGCAAGTTGCTCATGGATAAGCTGACCAATATTTCTCCTCTCTCTTTCCTCAGCAAGTATAATTTGCTCTTCAATTAAACGCTTGGTTTTTAACCTCTCCTCATGTCTTTTTTTTAATTCAGTAATATCTCTAATAATCCCCTGAATAAAATCTTTATCTCTAACCTGAGCTTTAATTGAACCAAATCTTTTCTCACCTTTTAAATTAAAAATCTCTATCTCCTTCTCGTGTATCTCATCTTCCTCTTTAATCTGTTCTATAAAATTATCTTTAATAAACTCAAATATATTTCTATTATTGATATTTTCAATACCAAAAAGAGTATGCCCTGCTCTGTTTAACTCCTTTATATTACCCAAAAAATCTATGAGAAATACTGTATCCTGAGTATTTTCAAATAAATTTCTATACTTCTCCTCTGATGATTTAAGCTGAGTAATAGTATGTTTTAACTTCTCAGTCATTTTGTTAAAGTTTTCTGACAGAATTCCAAGCTCATCATTGGTTCTAATATCAACACGTGCAGACAGATCACCATCCTTAATTTTTTTAGTTAATTTTGCAAGTTTTAAAATAGGCTTTGATATTGTGAATGAAATAAAAGTTGAAATGATTAAAGAAATAAGCAATATTATTAAAGTGAAAATAATAAAGTTTTTAAAATATTTATTAAAGCCTATTAATAATTCAGGATCAAATATTGAATAGATAACTGCAAATTCTGGTGACTTACCTTTTGAAATAGGTTTAAATTTTTTAAAACTTACTATTGAAAAATGTTTTATCCCTTTGGCAAAATATTTAACACCTTCTTTTTTGTTTTTTATAAAATCCTTTAAATATGGGGCTTCTTTGAAAATAGTTTCATTTTTGCCAAACATAAATGCAAATCTTTTCTCTTTGTTTGGATGGTAAATAAAATTCCCTTTACAATCAATTAAGAAGTATTTTCCAAGTTTTCTATTCTCTCGACTTTTAAATAAATTTAAAATTAAATTACCATCTACATTTACAATCAGGAAATAAGAGCTGTTATTATTTTTGTTAAATATAGGAATCCCTATTCTAATCACTGGTTTATATGGCACTTCTATTTTATGGTGTTCTACATTAAGATCAAAGGGAGAAATATATACCTCACCTTTTTTTAATTTCAACATAGCCTGAAAATAGTATCTGTGAAATTTTACCTGCAATTCTTTATCAGGAACAACAAAAGGAGTTTTTATACAGTTAATCCTGATAATCTCTTTTCCAAATAGATCTAAAAGTCTTATTTGGTAAAATATTTTGTGATATTTTGCAAAATTAATAAAAATCTTCTCAATTTTTAACTTCCCATCATCAGTAGGATTATTTATAAATTGTTGAAGATCAGGTAAATCTCTAAGGATAAGCAAATCTGATATTGCAAGTTTAAAATTGTTCTTAATTGCTTTAGTCAGATAATTTACTTCATTTAAAGCTATTTTTTCAGCTCTCTCTATTTCAAATCTTTTCTGAATATACCTCGCATAAAAAGCTGTCAGAATTACAGAAAGAAAATTAATGGTAATAAAAGCAAAAATAAGTTTTGTTTTTATGCTTTTAAACATTATATTTTAAATTATTTAACTACTTTAAATCCCTTATCTTCAATAATTCTTTTTATTTTCTCCAAATTTATTTTGCTGTTGTCAAATGTAATTTTAATTGTATGATTATGCACATCTGTTTTTACATTTTCTATACCACTGTTACTTTTTAAGGCGCTACGCACCTGATATGCTCTACCAGGTCACGACATACCCTTAACCTTAAGAGTCTCTGTAATGCTTTTTGCAAAAAGAATTGTGGAAAAAAGAAGAGTAAAAATAATTAAAACTGCTCTAAATTTTTTCATTAGTGCCCTCCTGAATTTATTGTGTTCTATATTTACATTAAATTTTTCAAAAAATCTATCTGAAAAATAAAATACCATATTTACGGTATGGCTAAATTTTATTTTTAAGTGTAAAGTTATAACAGGGTTTTAATAATTTTTTAAGGGCGGAAATTATGAATAAAAATAATTTATGGCTAATAATTGGTATTCCTCTATGCATTATACTTTTTATTAGTTTTATAATTAGCGGGCAAAAAGTCTCCAATCCAATAAAAAATATACCAAAATTAAAAGCCAAATGGTACAATCCTGAGCTTCCAAGAGAAAACTTAATGAAACATGCTGTTATTGTGGGCAATTGCTGGGTATGCCATGCTATGTGGGCTTCAATACCTCAACTTTCTCATTTTCCTGTTCAATTTGTTCACCCAGAAGTTAAATTAAATCATGGGAAAAACAATAGATGTTTCAATTGCCATCTTGAATCTGACAGAAATAACTATGTTAATAATGACGGTTCTAAAATAATGTATTTTAATGTAGAGCTTCTCTGTGCAAGGTGTCATGGACTTGTTTACAAAAGGTGGAAAAATGGGATGCACGGTTCTTTAAGAGGGAAATGGATTGTAAAAGGAAGATTTGACAGGACAAATTTCAAATGCACTTTTTGCCATGATCCACATTCTCCAAAATATAAATTTAGAAATTTTGACCCAGCACCAGTATGGGACAAAAAGTTTATAAGGTTAAAACCTATTGATATATTTGAGAATACACCATATTCTTTATCATTTCCTGTTCCAAACAAAATTAAAGGGGCAAAATAGATGAAAAAAAAGAAAGAAAAATTAACAAGAAGAGAATTTATTACAGCAACTGCTGTTGGTGGAGCTGTTACACTTGCTGGCGCAGCAGCTCTTTCTCCTTTAACCAAAGCAGCTGAAGTACCAACTATAGATGAAATACTCCAAAAACATTATAAAGAAATGACACCAGAGGATAAAAAGGTACTTTTTAAAAAATTGGAGCAAAAATTAAGAAAAGAGTATAACAAAAAGGTTAAAATAGACGATCCCCCTCCTATTGATGCAGTGGAATTTGCAATGGTAATTAATGTGGGTAGATGTATTGGTTGCAGAAGATGTGTTTATGCATGTATGAAAGAAAATAATACTTCACGTAATCCTCAAATTCAATATATTAGAGTTGTGAAAATGAAAAAAGGCTCCATTAACCTTGAACAGGGAAGCCACGATTACCCAGAAAATGAAGCTGCTGACCCCAATTACTGGTACATGCCTATTCAATGCCACCAATGTAGAAAACCTCCTTGTGTTGAAGTTTGTCCAGTAGGAGCAACCTGGAAGGAAAAGGATGGTATTGTTGTAGTAGATTATAACTGGTGTATTGGATGCAGATATTGTGAAGCAGCATGTCCATATCATGCACGACGTTTCAACTGGGCAAAACCACACATACCATCTGATGAACTTAATCCTGATATGGCATATCTATCCAACAGGCCAAGATATACCAATGTGATGGAAAAATGCACATTCTGCCTTCAAAGAACAAGAAAAGGAAAATATACTGCATGTGTTGAGGTTTGCCCAACTGGTGCAAGAAAATTTGGAAATTTAAGGGATCCCAAAAGTGAAGTTAGAAGAATTATAGAGCAGGAAAGAGTCTTCATTTTAAAAGAGGAGATGGGCACAATACCTCAATTATACTATGTTTTTTCAAAAGCTTAGAAGATAGGGGAGGAATAGATGATAGATGTTTTAAGATATATTGTAAAATCAACAATAAATGGCAGTAAAGCATACATTATCTGGGTATTGTTTTTATTAACCCTGGTTTTAATAGGTTTACATTGCTATGCTAAACAACTTGCTTTTGGTCTTTATACAACAGGAATGGGAGATGAAGTTTCCTGGGGATTCTATATAGCAAACTTTGTTTATCTTGTAGGGATGGCTGCTGCTGCTGTGATGATGGTAATTCCTGCATATGTTTTTAAAGATAAAGATATGGGGAAAATTGTTATCTTTGCAGAGCTATTTGCAATTGCTGCACTTATAATGTGCATGCTTTTTATTACAATAGATCTTGGTCGGCCTGATAGGCTATGGCATCTAATACCGGTAATAGGAAGATTTCATTGGCCAAGGTCAATGTTAACATGGGATGTTCTTGTTTTAAATGGCTATCTTTTAATTAATCTTTTTGTTTGTTGGCACTATTTATCACGAAAATATAGGCACTTAGAAGTAAAAACATCTTTTTATATTTTTGTTGTGTTTCTTTCTATTGTATGGGCACCATCAATTCATACTGTTACAGGTTTTTTATTTGAAGCTCTTGTAGGAAGACCTTTCTGGCACTCAGGAATTGTTGCACCAAGATTTCTGGCATCTGCTTTTTCTGCAGGTCCCGCATTTATGATTCTGGTATTTATGATTTTGAAAAAGAGTAAAGCAATTGAAATAAGTGATGGTGCAATTAATAGAATTAGAATTATAGTAACTGTCAGCCTAATTATTAATCTTATTCTTATGGGTTCTGAAATTTTTGCTGAACTTTATCATTCAACAACTCATACTATTCATCTTTCTTTTTTACTTGGACTGCACGGTTCAAGCTTATTAACTCCATGGATTTGGCTTGCAATACTTTTAATTTTGTCTGCTGTTTTTATATTTGTAACACCTTTAAGATTTAAAAATAGTTTTCTCATAATTGCATGCCTTTTCACAGTGCTCGGGGTGTGGTTAGAAAAAGGTCTTGGATTTCTAATTCCAGGGTTCATACCTTCAACTATTGGTGATTTTATTCAATATGTGCCAACTTTAAATGAAGTATTCATTGTTATAGGTATATGGGCTGCTGGGCTTTTAATATACACTATGCTTGTTAAAATTGCTTTACCAATAATAAATGATGCAAAATAAATACATAATATTGTGTGTAATTACTTCTCAACATTGGATTATGAACTTCAAACTTTTATAAGAAGGGAGGTGATATGAAAATTTATTTTCACAAATTTTTAAAAATCTTAGGAGGGAGAAATGAGTTTTAAAAGGTTTGTAATTTTTATTTCAATCTGTTCTTTTCTATCTTTTGCTAACTTTATTTATGCTGGCGGCGGGTGTACAACTGCAAAATGTCACAAAGGAATTGAAGACATTATGCCAAAAGATAGTAAAATGATGCAGGCAATTTTAAACAATGGTAAAATGCATGGCGATCCTGATGGCTGTGTAATCTGTCACGGTGGTAACCCAAAAGAGACCAAAGACAAGGATAAAGCACACAAAGGTGTTCCTGCAACATTGAAAATAGCACCTGGTCCAAAGGCTTTCTATCCTGATCCTGGTTCAATCTGGATTGCTGATAATAGTTGTGGAGTTTGTCACGTTGGATACGTTTATAGAAATAAAATTGGATTAATGAACACAGAGGCTGGTAAAATTTCTGGTAACCTTCACACCTGGGGATTTAAAGAAGTTCAAAATCATAATAATCCTTATGGTAACTATAATGCAGAGGATCTTGACGGTTCAATGCCAATGGTAGGAATGGATAAATATAAAAAATATATGAAAGAAATGATTCAGATGTATCCTAAAATTTATCCTGAAAAATTAAAACAGCTTCCTACTGTTAAAGTGGCTGATGTTATAAAAGATCCTAAACTTGCTGGAATTGTTTATCAAAGACAGCAGTGCCAGAGATGTCATATTGGTGTAAGAGGAAGAGAGAAAAGAGGCGACTACAGAGGAATGGGATGTTCCGCATGTCATATTCTCTACAGCAATGATGGATATTATGAAGGAAATGATCCTTCCATTCCAAAAGATAAACCAGGCCATTTATTAAGGCATAAAATTGCTGGTACAAGATACACTGGTGGTATACCTGTAGAAACATGTAATTCTTGTCACAATAGAGGAAAAAGAATTGGTGTTTCATTTCAAGGTTTAATGGAATTTCCTTATGGTACTCCTTTTAATAAAAAAGGTATGAAGCAACCAAAGCTCCATACTAAAAAGTATATTTTTATTTCAGATGATTTACATCATCAATATCAGAGCAGGAAAGAGAACCCTAAAGGTGGTCTGCTATGTCAGGACTGCCACACAAGTATAGAAATGCATGGCGATGGCAATATTCATACAACTACTTTAGGTCAGGTAGAAATAGAGTGTACAGATTGCCATGGTCGACCAGATAAGTATCCATGGGAATTGCCACTTGGTTATGGTGATGAAGCAGGTAAAAAGCTTTCTAACAAACCAAGAGGAGTTGCAAAAAAAAGAGTTGCGCCTGAAGATCAATTTGGATTCCAATATAAACCAGAAGATGGCTTTATTCTTTCAGCAAGAGGTAATCCACTTGGAAATGTTGTTAGAAAAGGTAATGAAGTAATTGTTCACTCTGCAACAGGAAACGATTTCCATGTTCCTGTATTAAAAAATCTTTCTTTACAGAATAAATGGAAAGATCCTTCTGCTAAAGTAGCAATGGAAGCAGTAGCTAAACATATGGACAAGATGGAGTGTTATTCATGCCATGCTTCATGGGTACCACAATGTTATGGATGCCATGTGAAAGTTACTTTTAAAAGAGATAAAAAAACTGGAAAAATGAAGATGGATACTGATTGGATTGCAAATGGAAATACTCATGACAAACATGGCCAAACAGCTGATGCTGCTTATGGGACAAATGGTGTAAAATCTCTTGGTAAAGCAATGGAATCAAGATCATACTTAAGATGGGAAGATCCTGTGCTTGGAATCAATGGAGAAGGAAGAGTTTCACCTCTAATGCCAGGCTGTCAGGTTACATATACAGTAATTGGTCCTGATGGAAAAGTTCTTGTTAATAATAAAATCGCATATAGCCTTGATGAGGCTAAAGAATTAGGACAAAAACAGGTACCTCTTGCAATTGATATGAGTCCTGTTCAACCACATACTGCTCAGAGGAAAGCAAGAACATGCGAATCATGTCATACTAATCCAAAAACAGTTGGCCTTGGAATTGGTGGCGGTTCTTTTATGAAATGGGATAAAGATATTGTTGAAGACTTGATTAATGCTAAAACCAATAAAGTAATTCCTACAAAATATAAAGTTCAAATCCCTGGAATTCCAGAGTTAAAATATGATTGGTCTCAAATTGTAACAAGAGATGGGGTTCAGGTTGCCACAGTAGGTACACACTGGCCAATGAGTAGAGCTTTTAATAAACAGGAACTTGATACTATTATGAGGTCAGGACTCTGTATGGGATGTCACCAGAGTATGACTCAGGCAAAATTGTGGGAAAAAATTTCAACAAAAGGCACATTGGATCCAAAACAACACTTAGAAATGATGAAAAAAATTATAGAAGAACTTGCTAAAAGAGGTATTCAGCCTGCCAAAGGTATTCCTCCTTCAAAACCAGGGAAAAAGTAGGAATTCCCTTCCCCCTCTAATAGAGGGGGAAAATTATGCAAGAGGTGACAAAAATGAAAAATGATAATGTTAAAAAATTTTTAGCTGGATTAAGTCTATTTAGTTTAATAGGTGGTGCCAATCTTTTGCATGCAACAAATTTGGATAATGATAAGATAGTTATTGCAAAAAGTGGATGAGGAGGTTGAGGCGGAAAATCCAGTAGTGCTGTTAGCACAAAATCTGATAATAAATCTAAAGATAATTCTTCAAGTAAGATGATGAAAAAAGAAAGTAGTGGTTGAGGTTAACAATAGGGGATGCAGTTCGCATCCCTTTTCTTTTATAAAATGTTTAAATTAAACCCTTCTCTTGAAATACATAAACATAAGGAGAACTACTATTTAAAGGTAAATTCAGAACTAAAACTTACAACAAATGAGGAATTGCTTGCTTTAAAAATTATTGCTGAAAATTTAGATCCTCTTGAAATTGCCAGAAAATTCCAAATCAAACCTAAAATTATTTTATGGTTTTTGAAAAGAGCATTTGATAGAAATCTTATTATAAAATCAGAACCTTTAATTAAAAGAGATCCTATAAAGTTTCCTCTTAAAATAAAGGAATATAAAAATGATTTTCTTGAGCCAGAGGTTTTCAATGTCCAATGGCATATCACCAATAGATGTGACTTAAATTGTAAGCACTGTTATGATAGGACAAGTAGAAAAGAGCTTAGCATGGAGAAGTTAGAAAAAATAATGGAAAAAATTTTCAAGTTCTGTTTCAAATATTCTCTTTGGCCTCAAATTACTTTCACAGGTGGTAATCCTTTTTTACATAAAAGCTTTTTTAAACTGTATGAAAAAGCAGATGAAATGGGTTTTACTCTTGGTATTTTGGGCAATCCTGTTTCTGAAGAAAAATTGAAAAGAATTGTTGAAATAAAAAAGCCTTCATTTTACCAAATTAGTCTTGAGGGATTAAAATCTTACAACGATTTTATCAGGGGAAAAGGTCATTTTAAAAAAAGTATAGATTTCCTAAAATTATTAAAAAGGTATAGTATTTATTCAAATGTAATGCTCACATTGAACAAAAAAAATATAAATGAAGTTTTTGACCTCATACCAACAATTAACAGCTTTACTGATAGTATCACTTTTAATCGACTTGCTCTTATTGGAGAAGGGAAAAATCTGGAAATGGTTGATAAAAAAGAATTTATGAATTTTTTACATAAATATGTGGAATTTGCTAAAAAAAATCAAAAAATTAGATTAAAAGAAAACCTTATTAATATTGTTTTGTACAAAGAGTATAATGAGGTTTTTGGTGGATGCACAAACTTTGGATGCGGAGCTGCTTTTAATTTTGTAGCTATACTTCCAGATGGTGAAGTTCATGCGTGTAGAAAATTTCATTCATACATTGGAAATGTTTATAGGGAAGATTTTGAAACTATATATTTTTCAGAAGAAGCAGAAAAATATAGAAAACCTCCTCAAGAGTGTTTAAATTGCCCTATTAACAGAGTTTGCAGAGGCTGTCTTGCAGTAACCGATTCTCTTAAAATCAATTTTTCATATTTTAAAGATCCTTTCTGTTTCTTATATTGAAATAACAATAATTTTATGGTAGTTAGCCTTTTGTAATGTTAAAAAAATATTCAATTTTAACTCTATACCTCTATTTAATTTTTATTCTTAATATTAAAATTTTTGCCAAAATAAATCTATTAATTCCTCTTTACAGTTGCCCCTCTGATCAAAATGGAGAAATTTGGAGAAAAGTTTTAAAAATTCCCAAAACAATAACAACTGTGGTAATTTGGGGAATAATTTGTGATAATGACAATTACACATTTGCAATAAAAAAATTAAAAAAGAATGGCATTTTAAACATAGCATACATTTCAACAGATAGTGGTAAAAAATCTATTAAAGTTATTAAAGAAAAAATAGATTTTTATTGCAAATTTCCCATAGATGGTTATTTTTTTGATGAGGTAAGCAGTAATATTAATTTATTAAGTTTTTACAAAAAAATATTAAATTATGCTAAAAAAAAAGGAAATTTTCAATTAACTGTAATTAACTCACCATATGCAAATGT
>CAZIZE010000006.1:0-8288 GCA_964543655.1 uncultured bacterium | reverse complement strand
GAATATGACAAGCCAATAATAAGTCATCTTGGAGAGGGAGCTGAGAGATTAGAGATAGCAAAGAAGAACAGGGAAATATTAAAAAGCTTATTTGGGACAATAAAAGGCAAGAATGTAATAAGGAATTTAAGGTTTGTGTTGTTAACAGGGGTGAGCAAATTTTCAAGAGCAGGAGTATTTTCTGAGCTTAATAACCTCAATGATATTACTATGAACTCCAAATATGCAGACTTGCTTGGAATAACTCAACAAGAACTTGAATTATATTTTGATGATTATTTGCAAGAAACAGCAGAAGAATTTTCAAATAGCAAAGAAGAATTAGTATTAAGAATAATGAATTATTACAATGGATATAGATTTTCAAAAAAGGATTTAAAAGTAATCAATCCATATTCCTTATTTTGCTTTTTTGATAATCAAGATTTTAAAAACTACTGGTTTGAAAGCGGCACACCGACATTTTTGGTGAATTTGTTAAAGGAAAGAAATTTTTATCTGCCAAAAGCAGAGGAATTAATAGTTGAAGAGAGCATATTTTCCACCTATGAGCTTGAGAATTTAAATCCTTCAGCACTGCTGTTTCAAACAGGATATTTAACAATAAAAGATTATGATATTGAAACAAATGAATATGTGTTAAGTTATCCAAATAAAGAAGTAAAATACTCATTTTTAAAGATACTTTACAGAAGTTATGTAAATGAAGGAGACAGGGAAGAAAGGTTTTTAGAGCTTGGAAGGGCGTTGAGGAAAGGAGATGTGGAAAGATTTATAGAGATTGCTAAAAGTATATTTTCAGGAATAGCATCCAGTGTGGGAAGTAAGTTAAATGAAGCGAATTTTCACACATTATTTTATTTAATGGTAAATGCCGGAGGCACACCGGCAGATATGGAGTTACTCACAAGTGATGGTAGAATAGATATGGTGGTGAAGTTAAAGGATAAAATTTACATAATGGAATTTAAGTGCAATCAAAGTGCAGAACAAGCGATTAATCAGATAAAGGAGAAGTATTTACCAAGATTTTCAGCAAAAAATAATCAGACACCACTAAGTACCATTCTATTAGGAATAAATTTTGATATAAAAATCAGAAATATATCAGAGTATAGATTTGTCGTATGTTGAATTTTGATTTTTAAAATATTACACTTTAATTTTATACAGGAAATTATAATTGATTTTTTCTTCAAAAAAATATAAAATAACCTTAACCTGAAACCCAAATTTTTCAATATTTTCTTTGCATAACTTAATATTTCTTCATGGAGGTTAAACTATGAAAAAGTCAAAGGTTTTCTTTACTAAAATTACAGGCTCGTACAAAGCTAATCTTTTTAATAGAATTATCAATCTATGTTATGAAGCAGGATTAAAAGATAAAATAAAAGAGAGAGATTTTGTTGCAATAAAATTGCATTTTGGTGAAATGGGGAATGCAGCTTTTATTAGACCAATATTTGTAAGAGAAGTTGTAAAAGAAATTAAAAAATTAAATGCCAGACCATTTCTCACAGATGCTAATACATTATATGTTGGTAGCAGAAGTGATTCAGTTAATCATCTTGAAACTGCAATAAAAAATGGTTTTTCTTATGCAACAGTTGATGCACCAATAATTATTGCTGATGGATTAAAAGGTGGTGACGAAGTTGCAATTGAGGTAAATTTAAAACATTTTAATGAAGTTTATATTGGTTCTCAAGTTGTAGAAGCTGATGCCTTAATTAGCATGGCACATTTTAAGTTACATGAATTAAGCGGTTTTGGAGGAGCTATTAAAAATGTTGGTATGGGTGCTGCATCAAGAAAAGGGAAATTAGCCCAACATTGTGAAATAGCTCCAAAGGTTAAGCAGAAAAAATGTATTGGGTGTGGTACATGTATGAAAAAATGCCCGGGAAATGCAATTAATTTTAATGAAAACAAAAAAGCTTTTATTGATGCTAACAAGTGTATTGGCTGTGGAGAATGTATACTTCTTTGCCCTGTTGAAGCTATCCAGATTCAGTGGTCCAATGCTTACAATTCTTTTATGGAAAAAATGGTTGAATACACTTTTGGAGTACTTAAAGATAAAAAAGAAAAATCAATTTTCATAAACTTTCTGACAAATATCAGTCCGGCATGTGATTGTTACCCTTTTAATGACATGCCAATTGCACCTGATTTAGGTGTGATGGTTTCTGATGACATTGTTGCAATAGATAGGGCATCTGCAGATATGCTTAACATTGCACCTGCTAACAAAGGCAGCAAAGTTGATTCTTGTAAGGTTGAAGATAAAATAAAATGCGTTTATCCTGACGTAGATTGGGAGACCCAGTTAGAATATGCAGAAAAAATTGGTCTTGGCTCCAATAATTATGAATTAATAGAAATTTAACTACCCATATGAAATAGATGAGGGATAAAAAGGGTAATTTCAGGGAAAATTGCAAGTAAAATTAGCGCAATTAGCATGGAAACAATAAATGGAATAACAGCTTTAAATGTGTCTTCTATATTAATATTGGCAAGGTGAGTGGTTACATATAGATTTACAGCTACAGGTGGTGTAAATTGTCCTATTGCAAGGTTAAAAGTCATCATAACACCGAACCATATTGGGTCCCAGTGAAACCTTGCAATTATTGGCAAAAATATTGGTAAAAAAATGTAATAAATAGAAATTGCATCTATTAACATACCTGCTATAAAAAGAATTAGATTTATGAAAAAAAGAATAGCATACTGATTGCTGCTTAATCCAAGTAGATAATGTGAAATTCTGTCAAGGGTGCCAAGGGTGCTTGCTGCCCATGAAAATAATCCTGCAAGAGTTACAATGAGCATAACTATTGCACTTGCATTAGATGAATCCACAAGAATTTCATAAAATTTTTTAAAAGTTAATGTTCTGTATACAACAAAACCAAGAAAGATTCCATAAAATACTGCTACAACAGCAGCCTCTGTTGGTGTAAAAACCCCACCATAAAGACCACCGAGAATTATAACAGGAGCAAGTAGCCCCCAAAAAGCTTCTTTAAAAGCTTGAAACAGGGTAAGATGTTTTTCATCTTTTCTATGTTCACCATATCCTTTTTTAACAGAGATAATATATGCAGGGATAACAAGAGATAATCCTGCTATTATTCCGGGAATTATTCCAGCAGCAAAAAGAGTGGTGATAGATGTATTTGTTAATGCACCATAAATAATCAATGCAATACTAACTGGAACAACAATCGCTGTTGAGCCTGCACCAGCAATTAGTGCTGCTGTGAAACCTCTTGGATAACCTTCATGTATCATAGCAGGAATGAGTATTGCCCCAATAGCAGCAGCATCAGCAGGACCTGAGCCTGATATTCCTCCAAAGAAAACACACACGGCAACTGCAACTATTGCAAGTGCACCCTTTCTTTCTCCAACAAGTATATTTGCAAATCTCACAAGTCTTTCAGATATGCCACATCTTTCAAGAATGAAACCAGCAAGTATAAATAGAGGAATTGCAAGAAGAGGAAACTTAGCAATTCCTGAGTAAAAATTGGGAGAAACTATTGTAATACCAAGGTTTGCTTTCCATATTATAAAAATAGCAGCAACACCTATTGACACAGCAATAGGTACTCCCAATAAAAGTAAAACCAGAAAAATACCAAAAAGTAGAAAACCCATTTTATTTTCTCTTAAATAGTTTTATTAATTGCTGAACAATTCTAATATTAATTAAAATAGACCCTGCTGGTATAGCAACAACATATATCCACTCTGGAATATTTAAAGCTTCTGTTGTAATTTGTAGCTCTATTTCGTCTCGTAGGTGAAAATAGCTTAAGAAAGCAATTGTGGAAAATAGCAAAAAACTCACAATTAATGATAGAATGTTTAAAAGTTTTTTTATTCTATTATTTACCCTTGTTTCGAGGAACATTAGCTTTAAATGAAGCCCTTTTTTAAAAGCTGCACTTGCTCCAAGCATGGTTAAATATACCATACTGCTAACTTCAAGCTCTTCTGTTGGAGCAAAGGAATATTTTATAAAATATCGTGTAATTACATTAATAAAAGCAAGAAGAGCCATTGAAAAGAGGAGGCAAGCCCCTGTTACCTCCTCAAAATTATCTAAAAACCATTTTAGCTTTTTTTTCAATTAAAGCTCCTATTTAAATTCTACAGCTTTTTTAGCTTCTTCTACTAATTTTTTTCCAATTCTTGGAACCCATTTGTCATAAATAGGTTTGGTAAGTTTTTTAAATTCAGCCCTTTGTGCAGGAGTAAGAACAGTTACTTCCATACCATGTTTTTTCAAAGTATCAAGTGCACTTAGATCAGGTGGAATTAGCCCTTTTCTAACTTGTGTTTTTTCCCAGTATGCTGCTTCTATTGCAGCCTGCCTGATAATATCTCTATCTTTTTTAGAAAAACTCTTCCAAACTTTATTATTTACAGCAAGCATCAATGGATCAATTACATAATGCCAAACAGTTATATATTTATGAAACTGCCATATTTTTACAGGAATTTCAATACCAACTATTGGGTTTTCCTGACCGTCAACAACACCCTGCTGAAATGCAACTTTAGCTTCACCCCAGTTCATATTTACAGGATTGGCGCCAAGGGCTTTCATAATATCAATAAAAATAGGTGTACCAACTACTCTAATTTTCAGTCCCTTTAAATCAGAAGGATTAACTATAGGTCTTTTTGAATTGGTAATTTCCCTGTAACCATTTTCACCCCATGCAAGTATAGTTACACCCTTTTTCTTAATAATTTTTTTCAAAGTTTCTCCAACGTAACCTTCTGTAACCCTATCAAGTGCTGCATAATCTGGAAAAAAGAAAGGTAAATTAAAAAGATTTAGCTGTTTAATTGTAGAAGACCAGTTAATTGTAGAAGCAAAAGCAAAATCTGCAATTCCTTGTCTTAATATGAGAAATTCATTTGTCTGCTTACCTGCCATAAGTGAAGCAGCTGGATAAACTTTAATATTTATCCTTCCAAGGGTTCTTTCTCTAACAAGTTTTGCAAAGTATGTAGAACCCTCTCCCCACAATAATTTGGGGCCAACAACACAGCTCAATTTGTACTCTTTTTTATATCCTTTTGCTAAAAGCAATGATGGAACAGCCACCAAACAGATTAGAAATAGAAAAAACTTTTTCATTTTCCCCTCCTTAAAAAATTTGTTTAAAACAATATTCTATTTAGTAAATTTTAATTATAATTGCAATTACTTTTTTTAAAAAATTGACTATAAAATAAACTTTTGTTAAACATGTTTTAATGAAATTTATTAAAGTTGTCTTCAATATTAACTTAGATACGTCTTTTATCTATAAAAAATCTGGCTTAATAGAACATGAGAAACTTTTATTTAAAAGAGTTCTCGTTCCTTTTAAAAATAAATTGAGTATTGGTTTTGTTATTGAAGAATTCAACTATGAAGACAAATTTCAATTTAAGGTAGAAAATATTGTTGATATAATAGATGATAATCCCTTAATTAGCAGTAAAGAGTTTGAATTTTACAAATGGATGTCTGAGTATTATATTGTTCCTGTTGGACAGATTATTTTCAATGCACTACCTGCTTTTTCAGTTGATAGATTTAAAATCATTGTTAATCCACAGATAAATTATGCTCAATTAAATAATGGGGAAAAAAAATTATTAGAGTTATTAGAAACTGAAAATAATTTAAAAAAAATACAGAAAAATTTCAAATTTTTTTTTCTAACGTTAAATTCTCTGAAAAATAAAAATATAATAAATATTACCAGGAAAAAGCAGAGGGGTAAGAAGGTAAAGTTTATTGAAATAGTGGATAATAACAATCTTAAATTAAAGGATTTTTTTAAAAGTAATAAAATTTTACCATTTGAGTATGTTAAAGTTAATTTGAAAAATTTTAAAAAATATATAAAAGAGGGTAAATTAAATTTAATTGAAAAAAATAGGGAGTTTTTACCTGAAACTCTTGATGCTTCATTTAAATATTTTAGGCCTGAGCAGTTAAATGCACAGCAGGAGAAGATTTTTAAAGCAATTAGAGAAGATATAGTTAAAGGGAAATTTTCATGTCATCTAATTTTTGGTGTTACTGGTAGTGGGAAAACTGAAATTTATTTAAATGCAATAGAGGAAACTTTAAAAAAAGGAAAACAAGTATTATTTCTTGTCCCTGAAATTTCATTAACAGCAAATATAGGCCATATTATATTAACGTCATTTCCAAATTACGAAGTTATTGTTTATCATAGCAAAATTTCAAAAAATACAAGGTATGAGATCTGGAAAAGATGCGCAAAAAATGAAGTTAATATTGTTGTAGGAGCAAGGTCTGCTCTTTTTACTCCTCTGAATAATTTAGGATTGATTATTGTTGATGAAGAGCATGAGCAGAGCTATAAGCAGGAGGATAAGCCAAGATACAATGCACGTGATTGTGCTGTGATGAAAGCTAAGTTATTTAATGCTACTACAATTTTAGGGTCTGCTACTCCATCTGTTCAAAGTTATTACAATGCAAAAACAGGAAAATATAAGTTCCATATTTTAAAAAAGAGGGTAAATAATCAACCATTACCTGATTTTAAAATAATTGATTTGAAGAATAGTTTTGGGGATAAAATTATTTCTTTAGAGTTGAAAAAAGAGATTTTAACCACAATTAATGACAATGGCCAGGTGATTCTTCTTTTGAACAAAAAAGGTTATGCATCCTATGTAATATGCAATGATTGTGGTTATGTTTTTAAATGTTTAAATTGTGATCTTACACTTACTTACTACAAATCAAAAGAAAGGCTTGTGTGCAGTTACTGTGACAATGTTTATCCTTTACCAGCAATATGTCCTAATTGTGAAGGTACTCATATTAAATACATGGGAAAAGGTACTGAAAAAATAGTGGAAAGGGTAGTTGAGGAGCTAAAAGATGTTAGAGTGGGACGTTTTGATGCTCAATCAACCACTAAACAGGGTGAAAATGTAAAGATTTTAAAAGAGTTTAACAATGGCAATTTAGATATTCTTGTGGGGACCCAGATGTTAGCAAAAGGCTATGATTTTAAAAATGTTGCTCTTGTTGGAATAGTTACTGTTGATAATTTATTGAATTTTCCTGATTATAATTCCACTGAAAAAACTTTTCAACTTATTATTCAATGTGCAGGAAGAGCCGGGAGAGGTGGCAAAAAGGGGAAAGTGTTGTTACAAACTTATTCACCTGATAATTATATTTTCAAATTTTCAAAAGAGTATAGGTTTGAAGATTTTTATGAATATGAATTGCAGCAAAGAAAAAGTGCAATGTATCCACCATATTATGCAATTGCACATATTATTTTTGAAAGTATAAATATCAATAGGGTAAAAAAGATTTCTAATGAATCAGCAAAAATTTTAAATGAAATTTCCAATAATAAAATAGTTGTTCTTGGACCTGTGGAGAGTCAGATAAAAAAGATAAGAAACAAATTTAGATATTCTATCCTTGTAAAAAGTAGATATAGAAAAACATTAAGAGAAGCATGCACAATTTTACTAAAGTCTCTGACAAAAGTAAGAGGGGTAGATATTAAATTAGATATAGATCCAATTAGTTTAAATTAGTTGAAAATTTTTATGGTAAAGAGCACCAGTTTTATACAGGTTCATGGTTCAACGTTTATAGTTATAGTTCATCGTTGAAAAATAATTTAATAATAAGTTAAGAATATTTCAGATGCCATTTCAAGTATAAAATTATATAACGCAAAACCAAGTGAAAAATCTAACAGCAATTTTTTTAATAAGTGTTCTAATTTACCACAATGGCAGTTATTTTGATAGCTGTATCATACAAAAACAAATTTAAAATACGATTATAAATTTTTTAAAAGGCTTTATATTTACCATAAAAGCTGTCATTTTGAGGGCATTAGCCCGAAAAATCTCTTGCTTCAAGGTTGGTTTTGTATCAGAGAAACTCTTGATTCAAGATTGAGTTATTATAAAAATGTTTTACTTATCATAGGTGATATGAAAATATTTTAGGCAATTCATGAATTGCCCCTATCTAAATCTCATTTCAATTCCTCATAGGTAGACTGAAAACGAGCTTCCTCTATACATTGCTCTATCTCTGCTCCAGGTTTCAATTCCTCATAGGTAGACTGAAAACCTGCTATTATAACTAAACAACAATTTCTCGAATATGTTTCAATTCCTCATAGGTAGACTGAAAACGAAGAATTTAAACCATTTCATAAGCAGAAATTCTAGTTTCAATTCCTCATAGGTAG
>CAZIZE010000005.1:0-6120 GCA_964543655.1 uncultured bacterium | reverse complement strand
ATTTATTACGACTCTACAGTGCCTCACATGGTTAGATGTGTTGGTGAAAAAGCTGTTATTCTTGCTGTGTTTCCAAAATAAAAAATCTCTTGACTGAAACTCATTTTAGCGCTAATAATAATTCTTACTAAAATCTGGAGGTTTAAAATGAATGGTATATTTGAAGCTATTAAAATCAGTGAACATATTTATTGGGTAGGTGCAATTGACTGGGCTATCAGGGATTTCCACGGTTATGGTACAAGTAGAGGCACAACTTACAATGCTTTTTTAATTACAGGTGAAAAAAATATTCTTGTTGATACTGTTAAAGGACCTTTTAAAGATGAGCTTCTTTCCAGAATTTCATCAGTAATAGACCCTGAGAAAATCGATTTTATTATTTCTCAACATGCAGAGATGGATCACTCTGGTTGTTTAACTGATGTGATTAATTTAGTTAAACCAGAAAAGGTTTTTACATCAAAGATGGGTACCAAGGTATTAAAGGAGCATTTTAACTTTGATTTTGAGCTTACTGCTGTTTCTAATGGAGAAACATTGGAATTTGGAGATATTAAACTAACTTTTTATGAGACAAGACTACTACACTGGCCAGAAAGTATGATAACTTATGTGCATAATGACAAAGTTTTATTTTCTCAGGATGGTTTTGGGCTTCACCTTGCAACTTATGAGAGATTTGCTGATGAAGTTAATGAAAGTATTTTATTTTATGAATCTGCCAAATATTATGCAAATATTCTTTTACCATACTCAAAATTAATCTTAAAATTATTGGATACTTTAGGCAAACTCAATCTTGACATAGATATTATTGCAACTGATCATGGGCCATTGTGGCGAGGAGAGTTTATTGAAAAAATTTTAAAATATTATGAAAAATGGGCAAAACAGGAGCCTACTAATAAAGCTGTTGTTCTTTATGATACTATGTGGGGAAGTACAGAATTAATGGCAAGAGCTATTGGTGAAGGATTGGCTGCTGGTGGAGCAAAGGTTAAGCTTATGCATTCAAGGAAAGACCATAGAAGTGACATTATAACAGAGCTTCTTGATGCAGGAGCTTTTATTGTTGGTGGACCAACTATTAACAATATGATGTTTCCAGCAATTCAAGATGCAATGTCTTATATTAAGGGATTGAAACCACAAAATTTAATTGGTTTTACTTTTGGCTCTTACGGCTGGAGTGGGGAATCATCCAAACAGCTTAGAGCAATATTAGAGGATTTTGGAGTTAAAATTGTTTTAGATGAGGTAAAAATCAAAAATGTCCCCAAATTAGAAGGATTGCAGCAGTGTTATAATGCAGGCAAAACTGTTGCAGAGCTTCTTTTAAAAAGTAAAAATTAAAGGAGTTTCATATGGCAAAAGTATTAATAGCTTACACTACAAGGACAAAAAAAACAAAAAAAATAGCTGATATAATAGCAGGGGCAATAGAGGAGAATGGATTAGAGGTTGATTTAAAAGATATTAAGGATATAAAAGATGCCAAAGAGCTTGAGAACTATGATGCTCTCCTTTTTGGTGCGCCAACTTACCATGGTAAAATGATGGGCACAATGGAGACATTTCTTTTTCTTGCTGAAAAGGCTAATCTTGAAGGTAAGGTTGGTGGTGCTTTTGGAGCTTATGGCTGGAGTGGAGAAGCACCACAGAGAATATATGATACAATGAAAAATATTTTAAAAATGGATATGGTTGACTCATCATTAAAATTGAAAAATGTAGTTAAACCATCAGATAAACAGGCTGCAATTGATTATGGTGTTGATATAGTTAATAAATTAAATTAATATGGCTGTAGCTCCAGCAAAAGCTGGAGTTACGATTTCAGCAACTTCAAATTTCAAAAAATTCTTTATTCAAACATCACTTTTTCTAATTAAAAATTGACATTTGTGTAAAAATTTATTGACCAGTTTTTACATTTGAGATAATATTTTTGAAATTTAATAGAAAAAAATAAAGAAATTTTTAGAGATAAAGTGTGCAAAGTTAATGCTTTTATGGAAAATATGAATCCTTTTAGAAAATTTTATAAATTTATTTTTGTATAAAATTTCATAAAAAAAGTTGGAAAATGGAAAAATATATACCTATTTCTTTTGATATTTTATTAAATAATCTAAATGAAGTTGAAAATATAGAATTATTTATTAAAGGTGAAAGAGGTTTAAAGAAGATTAAGGAAAAGGGCAAGCCTCTTTCCAATGAATTAAAAGCCAAATTGGCTAAATTTAAAAAGGGGAAGCAGAATAAGGTATTGGTAAAAACAGAGAGCAATGCTGTTTTTAATCTCTGTAATGTAGCTATTCAAAGAATTATTCAGAGTAGAGAGAGACCAGAAAGAATTATCAGGGAAATTTTCTCAATTTTAAATACAATGTATGATGCATTGGTTACAAATCCAGTTAAAGAAAATTTTACATCTGTTAGTAGTGCTAATGAAAAAGTATCAAGATTTATAGAGAATAATCCTCAGGTTACAAAATTGACCATCTCTACTTTGAAGAAAGATACTTCCACATCTATTCACACAATTAATGTTCAGAAGTTAGTATCAGGATTTGCACATTTTATAGGAATGAGAGGGACTAAATTAAAAATATTTGTTGATGGTTCTTTTTTCCATGATATTGGGAAAATTAAGATTCCTGACAATATATTAAAAAAACCAGGTAGATTAACAGATGAAGAGTTTGAAATAATGAAAAAGCATACACTTTTTGGCTATGAAATTTTAATTGAGAATGATTTAAAAAAATATTCTAAAATGGCTCTGGAGCATCATGAATTTATGGACGGCTCAGGTTATCCAAATGGAATCAAAGGAGAAGATATTAGTGAATATGCTAAAATAGTTCAAATCTGTGATATATTTGAAGCCCTTACAGGAATAAGGCCATATAAAAAACCATTTGAAATATTTAATGCCCTTGAACTTATGAAAAAGGAGTTTGTAGATAAGGGAAAAATTGATAAAGAGTTATTTGAAGAGTTTCTTAATTTTTTAAAGATTAATAAAGAATCCTCATAGAGCTGTTAATGGAAGATAGTTATTAATGGGTGATAAATTAGAGTGGTGTATGAAGTTTTTATACAATAAATCAAGTTCACAAAAGAGGTATTAAGTGACAAAAAATACAGAATTGTATGATTTCCTATATTAGATTAAATTATTTCTCCATCTTTTAAAAGAATTTTTCTTTTAGCTCGATTTGCAATAATCTGTTCATGAGTAACCACCACAATAGTAACACCAGAAGCATTGAGTTTGTCAAATATTTTCATAATATCTTCACTACTTTTACTATCAAGGTTGCCAGTTGGCTCATCAGCAAGAACTATTTCAGGTGAATTTATCAGAGCCCTTGCAATTGCTACTCTCTGTTGCTGCCCTCCTGAAAGCTGAGCTGGCCTATGTTTAATCCTATCTTTTAATCCAACTAATTCTATTAATTCATACGCTTTTTCAGCAGCATCCTTTTTTTTTATTTTTTTATTGTAAGCTGTAGGCAGCATTATATTTTCAAACACATTGTAGTTGGGAAGAAGATTAAAGGATTGAAACACAAAACCTATTTTTTCAGCTCTAATTTTTGAAAGCTGTCTGTCATTTAAAGAAGTAATATTATTGCCATTAAAAAAGTAATCACCTTTTGATGGCTTATCAAGACATCCAAGAATATTCATTAATGTTGTTTTTCCACTGCCAGATGCACCTGTAATAGCAATGTATTCACCTTGAAAAATGTCAATATTAATATTTTTTAACACAGGAATTTTAATATTCTCATGTTTATAATTTTTATAAAGATTTTTAATTTCAATAATTTTTTTCATTTTTAAAATTTTTTTAAAAAAATTTTATCAACACCTATTGACAACTGCTAATAAATGACTATTTTTTATCATGAACTTATAATTGGGCTAAATATTACACCATTAAATTATTTAAATCAATAAAAAAGGAGGGAGTAAATGAAAGTAAGACCATTGCATGACAGAATATTAGTTGAGAGAATTGAAGAAGAAGAAAAGACAGCTGGTGGAATAATTATTCCTGATGCAGCTAAAGAAAAGCCAAGTCAGGGAAAAGTTATAGCAGTTGGAAATGGTAGAAAAACTGATGACGGCAAAGTTATTCCTCTTGATGTAAAAGAAGGGGATAGAATTTTATTTGGTAAATATGCTGGCACAGAAATCAAAGTTGAAGGTAAAGAATATTTGATGATGAGAGAAGATGAAGTTTTTGCTGTTATTGAAGGATAAAAATTAAAAAATAAAAGGAGGTAGATATAAGATGGCAAAACAATTGTTATTTGGAGAAGAAGCAAGAAACGAAGTGTTAAAGGGTGTAAATATTTTAGCTGATGCTGTTAAAGCAACATTGGGCCCAAAAGGAAGAAACGTAGTAATTGACAAATCATTTGGTTCACCTACAATCACCAAAGATGGTGTTACAGTAGCAAAAGAAATTGAGCTTGAAGATAAGTTTCAAAATATGGGAGCTCAGCTTGTTAAAGAAGTAGCTTCTAAAACAAGTGATGAAGCTGGTGATGGAACAACTACAGCTACTGTTTTAGCACAATCAATTTTTAAAGAAGGAATCAAGTTAGTTGCAGCTGGTGCAAACCCAATGGATGTAAAAAGAGGTATTGATAAAGCTGTTGAAAAAGTTGTAGAAGAATTAAAGAAAATCAGCAAAGATACAAAAGATAAAAAAGAAATTGCACAGGTTGGTACAATTTCTGCCAATAATGACCCTAAAATTGGTGAAATCATTGCAGAGGCAATGGAAAAAGTTGGAAAAGAAGGGGTTATTACAGTTGAAGAAGCTAAAGGAATGGAAACAACTCTTGAAGTTGTTGAAGGAATGCAATTTGACAGAGGATATTTGTCTCCATACTTTGTAACTGATGCAGAAAGAATGGAAGCTGTTCTTGAAGATGCATATGTGTTAATTCATGATAAAAAAATTTCCAATATGAAAGATTTATTACCTGTATTGGAGCAGATAGCAAAATCAGGTAAACCTTTCTTACTTATAGCTGAAGATATTGAAGGTGAAGCTCTTGCTACACTTGTTGTTAATAAAATTAGAGGTACATTAAATTGCTGTGCTGTTAAAGCTCCTGGCTTTGGTGACAGAAGAAAAGCAATGTTGCAAGATATTGCAATTTTAACAGGTGGTCAGGTAATTTCAGAAGAGCTTGGATTAAAACTTGAAAATGCTACATTAAATGACCTTGGTAGAGCAAAAAGAATAACTGTTGACAAGGATAACACAACCATTGTTGATGGTGCTGGAAGCAAGGAAGATATAGAAGCAAGAGTAAATCAAATAAGAGCTCAAATTGAAGAAACAACATCTGATTATGACAGAGAAAAATTACAGGAAAGACTTGCTAAACTTGTAGGTGGTGTTGCTGTTATTAGTGTAGGTGCTGCAACAGAGACAGAAATGAAAGAAAAGAAAGCAAGAGTGGAAGATGCGCTTAATGCTACAAAAGCAGCAGTTGAAGAAGGTATTGTTCCTGGTGGTGGTGTTTCCTTGATTAGATGTATTCCAGTTCTTGAAGATTTAAAAGTTGAAAATGAAGATCAGCAACTTGGTGTAAATATAATCAAAAAGGCTCTTGAAGCACCATTTAGACAAATAGTTGAAAATGCAGGACTTGAAGCAGCATTGTTACTTGAAAAAGTTAAATCTGGAAAAACAAATGAAGGATTTAATGCTGCTACTGGTGAGTTTGTAGATATGCTTGAAGCTGGAATTATTGACCCAACTAAAGTGGAAAGACTTGCTCTTTTAAATGCTTCAAGTGTTGCTTCACTAATGTTGACAACTGAATGCTTAATTACAGATAAACCTGAGGAGAAAAAAGATATGGCTATGCCTCCAGCAGGTGGCATGGGCGGCATGGGTGGTATGTATTAATACCATCCCACAATCCCCTAAAACATCACTTAAACCCCTCTTTAAAGAGGGGTTTTTTATAAAAATGGATTTTTCAGTTGGTGACTGTTAATTCTCATGGAAATTGATAATTAAAAAAAAATCAATTTTCCCTTATTTATACAATAAAATCAAAAGAAAATTGATATTGG
>CAZIZE010000004.1:0-10521 GCA_964543655.1 uncultured bacterium | reverse complement strand
AAAGTTAAAAAAGGAGACAAGATTTTATTACTAAATGCAGGTATAGGTTTTACTTGGGGTGCTGCAATTTTTAGCCTGTAAACGTTATTTAACATATTTTGGCATAAAGGCGTTATTTTAAAGCTTTTTCCTGAAAAATACTAACTTATACAAAACTAACTTTAAAGCAATAGATTTTTCGGGCTGAAGCCCTCAAAATGACAGCTTTTGTGCTAAACAGGAGCACTTGTAAAAAAAATTGCTGTTGGATTTTGTATTTGGTTTTGTATTAGATATTTAAAGTTTTAATTTTGAATAATTAAATTTGGGGGGAGTAAATGGAAAAAGAGCAAATTCTGGAGCTGATAATGGATGGCTTCAGAAGAATTGTTGGTCATTATGGATTGTGGTTTTCTGAGGTTATTCATCAGCTTGGTATTGAAAAAGCTTTGGAAATAGAAAGTAAAGCAGGTGATTTAAGCTTTGTTATTCAACTTAAACGACTTGCAAAAACTTTTGGTTTTGAAGTTGATGAAAAAGGGATTCCCCTATTTTTAAAAGAAAAAACAGAAGAGGAACTAAAAAATATCCTTAAAAATATAGCTGCAAACTGGCTTGCAAATGATGGGGTATGGTTTCAAGCTGTTGAGCTTAACTATGAAATGAATGATGCAAAAAGATGTAATGATAGTTGCTGGACAAAATTTTCTCCATTTGAAGCAGCAAGAATCAAAAAACTTTTAAACCTACCAGAGCATGCTGGAATTGAAGGTCTTAAAAAAGCTCTTCAATACAGAATGTATTCCTTTATTAATGAGCAAACAATTGAGGAAATAGATAAAAATAGAATCATCTTTAAAATGAACAATTGCAGAGTACAATCTACTCGTAAAAGAAAGGGACTTCCAGATTATCCATGTAAAACAGCGGGACTTGTGGAGTATAAATATTTTGCATGGACAATAGATAGCAGAATAAAAACAAAATGCATTTGCTGCCCACCAGATGAACATCCAGAAGAATATTATTGTGCATGGGAATTTTATATTGAATAGAATCTTTTTTTATGCTATGTATTCAGTATACAATTCAAACTGAAAGGTTTTTATTCTATGGATTTTTCACAGTTAAAAGTTCTCATTATTGATGATGACAATGCTATTTGTGATCTCCTTGAAACATATATGGATATGATGGGGATTTATTCAAAGTACACCTACACTTTAAAAGAAGGTATTGAGGCACTAAAGGAATCTAATTATAATGTAATTTTTCTTGATAATAAACTTCCTGATGGTAAAGGAGTAGATTATCTTAAAAAAGGCTATTTTAAAAAAAATTCTCCATTTATCATATTAATGACAGGGTTTTTCTCAGGTGATCTGGTTAAAGATACTTTAAAAGCAGGTGTTAATGAATTTATTCTAAAACCTTTTAAATTTGATGAAATAGAAAAAATTTTATTTAAAGCAAAAAATTTTATAGAATCTTTTTACGATTTTAAAGCCGCTGTTAATAGGCTTGAGTACTTTAATGTAAAATTTGTTATAGAGAACAACATCAATCTTATTAAAGGTATTGGAAAAATTTTACTTAGAAATGTGGTTGATGCTAATTTTTTTGATAATGAAAACCAACCATTAATTGCTATTTCAGAGGTAATTAGCAATGCAATTTACCATGGAAATTTAGAACTTGAATCTTCCCTTAAAGATCACTCATTTAAAAAATTTCAGGAAGAAGCAGAAAAAAGAATAAAAATTGCTCCTTATAAAGATAGAAAAGTTTATATTAATGGCTTTTTTAATAAAGAGAAGTTTGTAATAGAAGTTGAGGATGAAGGTAACGGTTTTGACTGGAAAGGACTTGTTAAAAAGTTAAATTTTTCAATTGATACTGTGCTACCTTATGGTAGAGGTATTTTTCTTTTAATCACAATTTTTGATGAAGTTTACTGGAATGATAAGGGTAATAAAATAACACTCATTAAATACAAAGTAAATTAACTTTTTTTATCAAACAGCACCCCAAGCATTTCATCAAATTTTTTTAAAAAATTTAAAAATGACTCAGATGGTATTTCTTTAATAACTTTATGAGTATTTTTGTCAATTATTTTAACCTGAACTTCTCCTGTGTCCTTATGAATCTTAAATTTTAAATCAAAATTTAATGATGCAGCTGTGTTATTAAAAGCTTTTTCTAATTTTTTCAAATCCTTTTCATTTAAATTTATTTTTTGACTATTTTCAGAACCTTTTTCTCTTTTCTGATTGCTTTGCCCTGTATCATAGGTGCTGTTAACAAAATCTGTAAAATCACTTACAAATTTACTCATTAAATCAACAGACTGAACAGAGTCTATTGTAGTCATTTTAAGCCTCCCTGCTTTTTCTAATAACTTTATCGGAAAAAAAATTAAAAACTTAAATAAAAGTTGTAAAAAAATTTTTCTTATGATAATTTTGACATATGAAAAAATTGTTTAATTCAGAAGAAATTAACTGGATGTTTGAAAGGATGGCAATAGAGATTTTAGAAAAAAATCGCGGAAACATTAACTTTGCAATAGTTGGAATTAGAACAAGAGGAGTTTATATTGCCCAGAGGATTAAAAAAATTTTAGAAAGAATTTCTGGCAAAATTTTAAATTTTGGGATAATAGATATTACTCTTTACAGGGATGATCTCTCAATAGGCACACATCACCCTGAAATTAAAAGTACGGAGATTGATTTTAACATTGACAACAGGGGTATTATATTAGTTGATGATGTTATTTACACAGGGAGAACCACAAGAGCTTCAATAGATGCTATATTTGATATTGGAAGGCCTAAAATGATACAGCTTGCTGTTTTAATTGATAGAGGCCACAGGGAATTACCTATCCAGCCTGATTTTGTTGGCAAATACATTCCAACATCAAGAAAAGAAAGGATTTTTGTTAGATTAAAAGAGATAGATAATGTTGATGAAATTTTAATAGGAAGTGTCTATCAAGATGCGTAATCTTTTATCAATTAGAGATTTAGAAAAAGATGAGATCATTTCAATAATAAATCAGGCATTCTATTTTAAAGATATAAATAAAAGAGCCATTAAAAAGGTTCCTACCTTACGGGGTAAAACCATAGTTAACTGCTTCTATGAGCCAAGTACAAGAACAAGACTTTCATTTGAAATTGCAGGTAAAAGGTTAAGTGCAGATACAATTAATATTTCCAAAAGTGGCAGCAGTGTTGAAAAAGGTGAATCTCTCATTGATACAGTAAGGAATATAGAAGCTATGAACCTTGATTTACTAATAATGAGACATCCTGCTACAGGTGCCCCTCATCTTGCAGCTGATGTGCTGAAATGTCCTGTTGTTAATGCTGGTGATGGTATTAATGAGCACCCAACTCAGGCATTACTTGATGCAATGACAATTTATGAAAAAAAAGGGAGATTAGACAAACTTAAAATTGTTATTGCAGGAGATATTTTACATAGTAGAGTTGCAAGGTCTAACATATTTTTGCTGAGCAAATTTGATACAGATCTATGTATTTATGCTCCACCAATGATGCTACCAAGGGATATTGAAAATTTAAATGTTAAAATTGTAAAAAATTTTAAAAAAGAGATAAAAGATGCAGATGTTGTAATGTTACTTAGAGTTCAAATGGAAAGACAGAACAAATCTTTATTTCCATCTATTAGGGAATACAGCCATTTTTTTGGTTTTTCATACAATATGCTTTCTTACTTAAAAAAAGATGCTATTTTAATGCATCCCGGGCCAATCAATAGAGGAGTTGAATTGAACCATTTTGCTGCTGATTCAAAGTTTTCTGTTATTCTCAATCAGGTGGAAAATGGAGTTGCTTTAAGAATGGCAATTTTATACATGCTTATTGGTAGTTCAAAAATAGAGAGTTAGTATGCTGTTATTAAAAAATATTGATATTTTAAATTGTAAAAAAGGAATAGAGAAAAATTTGAACATTGCCATTAAAGATGGCATCATAATTGACATTTCAAATAGTGTAAAAGATGAATTCTCTGATTTTGAAGCAATTGATTGCTCTGGGCTTCTTGCAGTTCCATCATTTGTAGATATTCATACTCATCTTAGAGAACCAGGATTTGAATATAAAGAAACCATTGCTTCTGGTGCTAATGCTGCAAAAGCAGGTGGTTTTACAGACATATGCTGCATGGCTAACACATTTCCTGTTGTTGATAATGAATCAATTGTTAAAGAAATAATATCAAAAGGGAAATCAACAGATATAAATATCTATCCTATTGCAGCAATTACTAAAGGATTAGAAGGCAATACTTTAACAGAATTTGGACATTTAATAGATGCTGGTGCTGTTGCTTTTTCAGACGATGGAGTTGATATAGAAAATTCATTTTTAATGAAAACTGCTTTTGAATATGCAAGTTTTTTCAATGTGCCAATTTTTTGCCATTGTGAGGATAGAGAGCTTGCAGATAGAGGTGTTATGAACGATGGAATTTACTCCACCTTATCTGGGTTAAGAGGCATTCCGTCTATTTCAGAAGAGATATCAGTTTTTAGAAATATAAAAATTGCCCAATACTGCAATGCTCCAATACATATCTGCCACGTTAGCACTAAAGGCTCTGTTGATATTATCAGGAAAGCAAAGGAGTATTTTGATAAATTAACCTGCGAGACCTGCCCACACTATTTAACTCTTACAGATAGAGATGTTTTTAAAAGCAATTATAACACAAATTATAAAATGAATCCTCCACTTAGAAGTGAAAAAGATAGAGACGAATTGATTAATGCTTTATGCGAAGGTATTGTTGATTCAATTTCAACTGATCATGCACCTCATGCAGAGCATGAAAAAATGAAAGAATTTGAATATGCACCTTTTGGTATTATTGGATTAGAAACAGCGTTTCCTGTTTTATACTCTTTAGTATTGGAGAATAAAATATCTTTAAATAAACTTATTGAAAAAATGAGTCTATCTCCTGCAAAAATTTTAAATATAAAAAAAGATGAGCTTCAGGAAAATTCAATTGCAAATATTACAGTTGTTAACCTTAGTCTTGAAAAAGTTTACAAAAAGGAAGATATTGTATCAAAAAGCAAAAATTCTCCATTTATTGGTAAAAAATTTAAAGGCTGGCCTGTTATAACTATCTGTAATGGAAAAATTGTTTATAAAAATTTAACTGATAAAAAGGATTAAATATGAAAGATAAAGCTATTTTAGTATTAGCTGATGGTACTTATTTTGAAGGATACTCTTTTGGTTACAGAGGTGAAACTTCAGGTGAAGTTGTTTTTAATACAAGTATGACAGGGTATCAGGAAATAATCACAGACCCTTCATATGCAGGGCAAATTGTAACTATGACCTACACACAGATTGGTAACTATGGTATAAACTTTGAAGATGTTGAATCTGAAAAAATCTTTGTTGAAGGTTTTATAGTTAAAGAATACCAAGATTTTCCAAGTAATTGGCGAAGTAAACAGACTTTATCAGAATATCTTATTCAACAGAAAATAGTCGCCATTGAAGGTATTGATACAAGAGCGCTTGTTAAGCATATTAGAGATTTTGGAGCTCAACAGGGAATTATTTCAACAACCAATTTTAATGTAAATGAGCTTCAGAAAAAAGCTGCAAATCTTCCAAGCCTTGAGGGCCAAAATCTTGTAGATAAGGTTTCATGTAAAAATAGCTACAAATGGTCAACTGGTGATTGGGATTTAGAAACAGGATACAGAGAGGTAAAAAAGAAAGGTAAATACTTTGTAGTTGCATACGATTTTGGGATTAAAAAGAATATTCTCAGATTAATGACAGAACGAGGGATTGATGTTCTTGTGGTTCCTGCAGAGAAATCTTATAAAAAAATCTTATCAATGAATCCTGATGGCATTTTTTTATCAAATGGCCCAGGAGACCCTGCTGCTGTTGAGTATGCTATTGAAAATGTAAAAAATTTAATTGGCAAAAAGCCTCTTTTTGGAATTTGTCTTGGACATCAGATACTTGGTCTTGCAATTGGTTGTAAAACATATAAGCTAAAATTTGGCCATCATGGGGGTAATCAGCCAATCAAAAATTTATCAAATGGGAAAGTTGAAATAGCTGCTGAAAATCATGGTTTTGCAATTGCAGAAAATAGTGTTCCAGATTTTGTAAAAGTTACACATAAAAATCTCAATGATAATACAGTAGAAGGTATTGAGTCAGAGAAATACAAATTTTTTTCTGTTCAGTATCATCCTGAAAGTTCACCAGGACCACATGACTCAAGATATTTATTTGATAATTTTATAAAACTTATGGAGGAAAATAAATGAACATAGCCATTATTGGTTCAGGCTACGTAGGACTTGTTACTGGAACATGCTTTGCTGATCTTGGTAACAATGTAATATGCATAGACAATGACATTGACAAGATAAAAAAACTTCAAAATGGCATTATACCAATATATGAACCTGGCCTTGATAATCTTATAAAAGTCAACTCAAGGGAGGGTAGACTTCATTTTAGTAATAATATTGCTGATGGCGTTAAAAATAGTGAAGTTATATTCATCTGCGTTGGTACTCCACCAAAAGAAGATGGAAGCGCAGATCTTACAGCAATAGAAAATGTTGCTAAAGATATAGGTGCAAATCTAAACAATTATAAACTTATTGTTGAGAAAAGTACAGTTCCAGTTAGAACTGGAGAATGGCTTAAAGATACAATAGAAAAATACAATATTAATAATACTCCTTTTCATGTTGCATCCAATCCTGAATTTTTAAAAGAGGGTACAGCAATTAATGATTTTATGAATCCAGATAGAGTTGTTATAGGTGTTAATGAAGATAGAGCAGCCCAAATTCTTGTAAAGCTCTACGAACCTCTAAATGCTCCTATCTTAGTAACAGATATTAATAGTGCTGAAATTATAAAACATGCATCAAATGCTTTTCTTTCTATGAAAATATCTTTTATCAATGCTATTGCAAATATCTGCGATCTTTCAGGAGCTGATGTTAAAAAAGTTGCAAAAGGAATTGGACTTGACGAAAGAATAGGAGAGGCTTTTCTAAATGCAGGAATAGGCTTTGGTGGTTTCTGTTTCCCAAAAGATTTAGATGCATTTATTGCAATTTCAGAAAAATTAGGGTACAACTTTAATCTATTAAAAGAAGTTAGGAATATAAATGAATCTCAAAAGTTAATTCCAGTAAAAAAATTAGAAAAATCTTTTGATAATTTAAAAGGAAAACAAATTGGCATTCTTGGACTTGCATTTAAACCAAACACTGATGATATGAGGCTGGCACCATCTATAGATATTATAAATTCACTTATTGAAAAAGGTGCATCTATAAAAGCATACGATCCTGTTGCAATGGAAAATGCTAAAAAAATATTTGCAGATAAGGTTGAATATTGTCAATCACCTTATGAAGTTGCAAAAAATTCAGATGCTCTAATTTTTGCTACTGAATGGAGCGAATTTAAATTTCTTGATTTCATAAAAATTAAAGAAATTATGAAAAATTATGTTATTATTGATGGCAGGAATCTTTTTGACCCAAAAAAAATGGATAAATTAGGATTTAAATATTTTGGAATAGGAAGAGGATAGTGATAAAAAAGTTTTTAATTACATTTTTTATAATTGCCACTTTTGCAGGCTATATCCATGCTGATATTATTGATGGTATTGCTGCAATTGTTAATGATGAAATAATTTATATTAGTGATGTAAATTATGCACTTAAACCTTATATTTTAAAATTGCAACATGCACCAATTCCTACAAAAGAAAAAATTAAGCAATTACAAAAAATTAAAGAACAGATACTTAACAACCTTATTAATGAAAAATTAATTGAAGAAAAAGCTAAGCAGTTACATTACACTGTTTCTGAAAAAGATGTTGATGCCTTGATTCAGAATATTTTAAAAGAACAACATATAACCTTGCAACAGTTAAAAGAAGCATTAAAACAGAGTCATGTTTCTTACAAATATTATAGAGAAAAGTTAAAAGGCGAGTTATTAAGAGCAAGAGTTGTTAATGCTTATGTAAAGTCACAAATACAAATCCCTACTAAAGAGATAGAAAAATATGCAAAAGAACATCTCTTCCCTAAAAATCAAGAAGTAAAATACCATTTAAAACAAATTTTTTTTAAAACTTACAATAAAAAGAAAATTGAGCATGTTTTAAAGCTTTTAAAAAATGAACCTTTTTCAAAAGTTGCCAAAGAGTATTCAGAGGGACCTTTTAAAAATTCAGGAGGTGATCTTGGGTATTTTGCAAAAGGTGAAATGTTGCCTGCAATAGAAAAGGTTGTTGAAAAAATGAAGGTAGGTGAAGTAAAGTTTGTAAAATCCCAACATGGCTATCATATAATAAAATTAGTTGATATAAAACGAAAAAAAATTGATAAAACTCGTCTTTATAGTGAAGCTGAAGAGATTTTAAAGAGAAAAATGTTAAATAAAAAATTAGATGAATGGATAAAAGAGTTAAGACAACAGGCTGTGATAATAAAAAAAATGTAGCTGTTACAATAGGCGATCCTGGAGGTATTGGACCAGAAATAGCCATTTCTCTATTTAACCATAATATCTGCCAAAAATGTAACCTTATCTTAATAGGCAATATAAATATTTTTAACCAGGCAAAGAAGATTCTTTCAGTAAAACAGGATATAAAAGAAATTAAAAATATCTCTGAATTTTCACAAAATAAAATAAATGTGATTAATATTGAAACTGTAGATAAAATTACACTAAAACAAACTTCTGCTGCAAATGGAAAACTTGCATTTAAATCTATAAAAACAGCAATTAAGCTTGCTAAAAATGGAGCTGTGCAAGCAATTGTAACCTCGCCTATAAGCAAAGAAGGTTTAAAACTTGCAGGAATAGATTTCCCTGGTCATACAGAAATTCTTGCAAAATTCACCAGAACAGATAAATATAGAATGCTATTTGTATCAAAATTTTTTAATGTTCTGTTACACACAATTCATATTCCATTAAAAGATGTCTCATTTGCTATAAAAAAGATAGACCTTGAAGAGACAATACTAATTGGAATTGACTTTTGTAAAAAATATTTAAAAAAAGAAAAACCATTAATATTTGTTTCTGGTTTAAATCCACATGCAGGTGAGAATGGCAAAATAGGTTTAGAAGAAAAAGATTATATTCTTCCTATTATAGAAAATTTGAAAAATCATAATATTAAAGGCCCCTTTCCTCCTGATACAATATTTTTTAAAGCTCTGCATGAAAAACCAGACCTTATAATTGCAATGTATCACGACCAAGGATTAATTCCTTTAAAATTATTAGACTTTCATGGAGCTGTAAATGTTACTTTAGGAATCCCTTTTGTTAGAACTTCTCCAGACCATGGAACTGCTTTTGACATTGCCTGGAAAGGAATTGCCAACAATCAAAGTATGTTAAATGCAGTTAAACTTGCAATAAAATTTGCACAAAAAAAATAATACAAGCTTACAGTTCAACATTCATAGTTCAACACTAAAATATACTTTAATAACAACAGGTTAAGAATGTTTCAAATGTCATTTCAAATAGAAAATTGTATAACGACTAAAGACTATCGACTAAATCATAGTTAATTTGTTGTTTTTACTACTTACTACTAATCTCTAAATCTTAATCCTATCAGGGCAATTCATGAATTGCCCATACCTAATTCCCACTTATATTTGGAAATATTCCTCTCGCTACTATCAAAATTTATACCTATAAAATATATCTTCTTATTTTCATTTAAATATTTCTCATAATATTTCTTCTCTTTTATCTGCTTTATCGGCTCTTCCTTTTTATCCACCTTAAACTCTATTATTAATATCTTATCCCTCAGCTTCAATGTTAAATCTATCCTGCCCTTGCTCGTTACATCCTCTGCTATTACTTCGTATCCCAACCCCATTAGGTAAACAAACACTACACTACTGTAATAACCTTCATATTTTGATATTATATTCTTTGCATAATTACTGTAGGGAATTGTGGAAAATATTGTCTTTAACATTTCTATAAATCCTTCTATATCATCATTCCTCAGCAACTCCTGTATCTTCAATCTATATCTTGTTTTCTCCTGTCTCTGATTGGTCAGATAATCTATTAAAAACTGATTTAATGACAACTGAATTTCAAGGTTAGGAACTTTAAGCTTATAGCTTACTCCTCCTATTTCATCTGTAAATTTTTCTGCAAATGTTAAATATCCTGTCTGCCATAAAAGCGCCCTTATATCTATATAATCCACATCAAATGCATCCAGGGTTTCTTCTGATATTATACTATTCTCTAACTCTGGAATGTAATAATTCTCCTCTTTCAACTTATCTATTAAAAATTTGGGATTCCCTGTGCCCCACCAGTAATTCCTGAATTCATGGTTGTTTGATATAAATAGCAAAATATCAAATGGATTGTATAACTTCTCTCCAAAATAGTTATATCCATTGTACCACCTCTTTACAAGCTC
>CAZIZE010000003.1:0-13337 GCA_964543655.1 uncultured bacterium | reverse complement strand
GTATTTTTCAGGAAAAAGCTTTAAAATAACGCCTTTATGCCAAAATATGTTAAATAACGTTTACAGGCTAAAAATTGCAGCACCCCAAGTAAAACCTATACCTGCATTTAGTAATAAAATCTTGTCTCCTTTTTTAACTTTTTTATCTTTTTTAGCCATATGGATATTGAAAAATATGTCAAAACCACCAATATGACCATATTTTTTTAAATATTCAGCAGAAGTTTTTTCTATTGGAAAATTTAATTTATAACAGATATACTCAAGAAGTTTAAGGTTTGCATTTACCATAGAAATATATTTTATATTTTCAATTTTTAATCTGTTTTTATTCAAAATTTTATAGGTTACATTTAAAAATTCGTTCATATAAATATCTTTAAACTCTTTTCTTGCCACATCTGGCTTAAGGCATTTATAAATAATTGACTCTATATTTTCAATATTTTTAACACCACCTTTTTCAATACCGTATAGGTCAAAATATTTACCTGCTGTTTTAAACATAAAATCATCAATTATTAAGCTATCAGAATTTTTACTAACCACTACAGCACCTGCACCATCTCCAAAAATTACAGCATCAGCAGCATGGTTATCTGTAAAAGCACTCCATTTATCAGCAGATACAACAAGAGCATTTTCAACATCTCCTGAATTAATATAATTCCTGGCAATTTGCACTGCTGTGAGCATCCCGCAGCAACCCTGCACTATATCAAAACAAACAGCATTTACAGCACCAATTGCATTTTGAATATATCCACTAATAGGTGGAATTATATAATCTTGTAATCCAGCTGGAGCATTGATAATAATGTCTATGTTTAAAGGTGAAAGTGCAGCATTTTCAATAGCTTTTTTAGATGCTTCAACTGCCATATTTGAAGGGAGCTCACTATCTTTGGCTTCAGAAACAGTTTCAGCACCTATAGCTTCTATTATTTTTGGGTGAATTCCTGTTTTTTCTTGAATCTCTGTTAAGCTTACCCTTTTCTCTGGTAAATAAAAACCGTAGCCTTTTATCCCTATTTTCATAATATCCTCTATGTTTTATCTATAATTAAATTTAGGCTTTCTTTTTTCAAAAAAAGCTTTTATCCCCTCTTTTTTATCTTCTGAATAATGATTAACACTTGCTGAAAGTATTTCTATAAGAGCTGCAAGTTCTTTTGGATTATTAATATTGTGATAAAATGATTCTTTTACAAACTCTATTGCAAGTGGTGCATTTGAAGTGATTTTATCTGCAAATTTTAAGGCTTCATCTTTCATACTATCAACAGAATCAAACAATTTATTAACAATACCAATTTTAAAAGCTTCTTCACCATAAACAAGCTCTCCAGTAAGAGCTATTTCAAGTGCTTTGCCGAGCCCAGTTAACCTTGGCAATCTAAATGAAGCACCTCCAGCAGCAACAAGACCTAATTTAACTTCTGGTAAGCCAAATTTAGCATTTTTAGTTGCAAATCTGAAAGTTGTTGCAAGTGCAAGCTCAAATCCACCTGCTACAGCTGCACCATCTATAAGAGATAAGGAAGGCTGAGGTAAGCCTTCCAATTTGTTAAGTAGATTATTTAATTTTATTAAAAATTCTCTTGCATTTAAAGGATTGTACTCTTTCCCTTTTACATCAACCCCAGCACAAAATGCTTTGCCATTTCCTTGTAAAATAATGAACCTTACAGATTTATTGCTCTGCAAACTATTTACAAATTTATCAAGACTATCAATTATATTGTCAGTAAGGGCGTTTAGACTTTCAGGTCTATTTAAAGTAATAAAAGCAATTTTATCTTTTATTTCAAATATTATTTCTTCCATTTTAAAACTCATTTAAAACATAACGTGAAATAACTATTCTTTGAACTTCTGATGTCCCTTCACCAATTTCAAGTAGTTTATAATCTCTAAAAAATCTTTCAACGTTGTATTCTTTCATCAGTCCATAGCCGCCATGAAGCTGAACTGCTTCATTTGCAACTCTTTTCATAACTTCTGAGCAGTAGAGTTTAGCCATTGCAGCATGTTTGGCAAAAGGTCTGCCCTGATCCCTTAACCAGCAGGCTTTATAGAGGAGATTTCTCGCAAGCTCTATTTCCATAGCCATATCTGCTATTTTAAATTGATTTATCTGAAAATTTACTATTGGTTGTCCAAATTGAACCCTTTCTTTTGCATATCTAACAGCAAGCTCAAAAGCACCTTGAGCTCCACCAAGACCCATTGCTCCAATACTTAATCTTCCACCATCAAGAGTAGAAAGCATCTGGTGAAAACCTTCTCCCTGCTTGCCGAGCATATTCTCTTTAGGAACTCTAACATCATCAAAAAATAATTCTCCTGTATTTGAAGCTCTCCACATTAACTTCCCTTTCATTGCTCTACGGGTGAGGCCTTTTGCATCAGCTGGAACAAGGAAACAGCTTATCTCCTTACGTCCATCAGCTCTTTTCCCAGTAACTGCCTGAACAATTATAACACCTGTCATATTAGCAGCTGAATTTGTAATAAATATTTTGCTACCATTTATAACCCATTCATTGCCATCTAAAACAGCGGTTGTTTGTGAGTTACCAGCATCAGAACCTGCATTTGGTTCTGTAAGCCCAAAAGCAGCAAGAATTTCTCCTTTGCAGAGAGGTGGTAACCAATAATTTTTTTGCTCTTCATTTCCAAAGTAGTAAATAGGACCAATTCCAAGGGAATTGCCTGCTGCAATAGTTGCTGCATGTGAGCCATCAATACGAGCAAGCTCCTCTACTGCAATTATGTAAGAAACATAATCAAGGCCTGAACCACCATACTTTGGTGATACAAACATTCCAAGTAACCCCATTTTACCCATTTCTCTGGTAATTTCTTCAGAAAATTCCTCTTTTTCGTCAAGCTCTTGAGCAACAGGCTTAATAACATTTTCAGCAAAATTTCTAACACTCTGTCTCAATACATTATGCTCTTCATTTAAATCAAAATTTAACCCCATCTCTATCCTCCAAATAAAACTATTTTTTATTCTCGCTTGATATAGCAAAACTTTACGTAAACTGTCAAGAAAATATTTTTATATTTAAAAAATTTTTTAAAAAAATTGAAAATGTAAATTCTTTACTTGACAATATTTGCCATTTGTTTTATATAAGTGCTCCTTAACGCGGGGTGGAGCAGTTTGGTAGCTCGTTGGGCTCATAACCCAGAGGTCGTCGGTTCAAATCCGGCCCCCGCTACCAATTTTATCTCTTCTTAGCCAGACTTAATATATTAAAAATTCACTAAAAGATATTTTAAATGCTAAAGATTAATACAATAGATGTATAATGGATTCTCCGCTTCTGCTCAGAATGAGTTTTTTGAGGGCATTATGAAGGAGCGTAGCAACTGAAGAATTCATAAGTTGTTATTATCAGTTGTAAATTTTTAGCAATTGATAAAGGTACTGTGCAAAGGTCTTATACAGGTTCACGGTTCAACGTTGAAACTCACTTTAATAACATCTATTTAAGAACAATACAAATGTCATCTTAAGTAGAAAATTGTATTCTATTGTTTTGTTTTGTATAAAAATCTATTTTTAAAAGGTTTTAATATCTGTTTGACAAAACCTTTTTTGTAGTGTATAATAATTGAATGAATATTCATTTAGAATAATATTTTAGGAGGGAAATATGAAAAAAATTTTATTATTTTCAACTATTTTTTTGTTTTTAGCGTGCAATATTTTTGCATTTGAAATTAAAGGAGTTAAACTTCCTGATACTATTACTGTGGATAATCATAAATTAATTTTAAATGGTGCAGGGAAAAGAATGAAATTCTTTTTTACAATTTATATTGGTGCACTTTATTTACCAAAAAAAATGAGTAATGCAAAAGATGTTATTGAAAAAGATATACCAAAAAGAATTTTAATGCATTTTATTTATAGTAAGGTAAAACCTGATCAAATAATTGATGCTTTTAAAGATGATTTTGAAAATAATGCAAAGGATATTTTACCTGAAATAAAAAAGGAAATTAATACATTTTATTCATATTTTGATAAAAATTTACACCAAGGTGACGAAGTTGCCATAACCTATCTTCCAGAAAAAGGGACCTGTATAAAAATTCAGAATCAACTAAAAGGATGTATAAAGGGTAAACTTTTTATGAAAGCTATTTTTTCAGTATGGTTTGGTGATGACCCTCCTTCAGAAGGTTTGAAAGATAGCATGCTTGGAAAAGAATAACCGTATGGATTTAAAATTATTAAATGCTTGGCTCTGGTGGCTGCTTTTTCATAAAAACTCTCTCTATATTTTTAGCAATAAATTCTGCCATTAAATTATAACTGTATGTTGTGCTGCCAGCTATATGAGGAGTTGTTAAGACGTTGAATTTTAATAATTCATCTTGGGGATTAAATGGCTCATCCCAGTAAACATCAAGACCAGCTCCTCTAATTTTTCTATTTTTTAATGCATTAAAAAGTGCAGAGTATTTTACAACACCACCTCTTGCAATGTTGATTAAAAAGGAGTTTTTATTCATTTTTTCAATAATTGATTCATCAACAAAGTCTCTGGTATCTTTATTCAATGTTATTGCAACAATGAGAAAATCAATATCAGGTAAAAATTTATCAAGTTCTTTAAATGAGATAAATTTTACTCTATTAAAGGAAATATTTTTGATTTGGCGTCTTGCAACAATAATTTCAACATCAAATTTTTTTAAAATATCAACAACAGCTTTTCCAACATTACCATATCCAAGAACAAGAAATTTTTTGTTTAAAATAACATCTCCAAGAGGAAACCCAATTTGTTTATTTAAAAAACTTTGCTGACTTTCCTTAAAATTTTTTAAAAGTCCAAGTATTAAAAAAAGTGTTAATTCACTAACAGAATAAGCATTGCCAGTTTTATCAGCAGGAATATTGGCAATGAAAATACCTCTTTCTTTTGCTGCATTAATATCAACTCCTTCAAGTCCAACACCAAATTGATGGATTAATTTGAGATTATCTGCATTATAAATAATCTCTTTTGTAAGCTTACTCATTAAAGGTACAGCAACATCAGCATCCTTTATTTTGTATAAAAGTTCATTTTCATTGCAGTTGAAAATATCAAACTTATCTTCTGGTAATTTTAACTTTAAAAATTCCATTGTTTTAGGGTATTGCCTGCTGCAGAAAAGAATTTTTACTTTTTTCATTTTATACCCCTAACTATTTGAAATGGTAGCAATATCAGGTGGTTGTAAATGTTTTAAGCTGAGTAATCTATTGCTTTTGCAATATTCTTAAATTATTGTTATTAAAGTGTCTTTCAAAGTTGAACTATGAACATTTTACCGTGAACCTGTATAATACAAAAGCAACTTTAAAGCAATAGATTTTTCGGGCTAAAGTCCTCAAAATGACAATTTTTGTGGTAAATAGAAGCAATTGTAGAAAAAATGCTGCTGGATTTTTTATTTGGTTTTGTCTAAGACCTCTATAAATTTAGGCCTATTAATAGTAGTAAAAATTAAAGAGCACCAAATGGTGCCCTTTTATTAATCAAATCTACCTATAATATTTCTTGCTATAACAAGTCGTTGAATTTCTGATGTACCTTCATAAAGAGTGGTGGCTCTTGCATCTCTATAATATCTCTCCACATGATACTCTTCTGCATATCCGTAGCCACCAAGTATTTGAATTGCCTCATAACAAGCTCTGTTAGCAGCTTCTGTTGCATAAAGTTTTGCCATTGAAGCTTCTTTTGAAAAAGGTAAATTATTCTGTTTCATCCATGCAGCTCTCAAGCAGAGTAATTTTGCTGCTTCAAGCTCTGTGATAGCATCTGCTACTTTCCATTGAATAGCCTGAAATGCAGAAATTGGTTTTCCAAACTGAGTTCTTTCTTTAGCATATTCCATTGCGATTTCCATAGCTCCAAGACCAATTCCTGTTGCCATTGAGCCTATGCCAATTCTGCCACCATCAAGAGCCATAAGGGCAATTTTTAAACCATCACCTTCATTACCAAGAAGATTTTCTTTTGGAACTTTAACATCTTCAAGTGTTATAGGATTGGTTGGTGAGCCTTTTTGTCCCATTTTCAGTTCTGCTTTACCAATTATCATTCCTGGTGTTCCATTTTCAACAGCAAAAGCACTAATTCTTTTTCCCTTTGGTGCATCTTTATCTGTAACAGCCCAGATAACAATAACGCCTGCAATTTCAGCACTTGTAATCCATATTTTGCTACCATTGAGAATATAATAATCTCCATCTTTTATAGCTCTTGTTCTCATACTTGCAGGGTCACTACCAGCATGTGGCTCTGTAAGCCCAAAAGCTCCAGCAAGGTATTCTCCAGAGCATATTTTAGGAACATATTTTTTCTTAACTTCCTCAGAACCAAATTTGCATAAAACCTCATTAACCATATTGGTAACACTCATAGTAACACCAGTGGCTGCACATTTTTTTCCAACTTCCATTAAAGAGAGACTGAGAGGCACAACACCAACTTCTGCTCCACCATACTTTTCTGGGATATTCATTCCCATTAAGCCAAGTTCCGCCATTTTTTTAATATTTTCTTCCGGGAATTTATGTGTTTGATCTGTTTCTGAAGCAATTGGCTTTATCTCTTTTTCAGCAAAATCTTTTACCATATCCCGAATCATCTTTTCCTGCTCAGTAAGCATAAAATCCATATAGACTCCTCCAAAAAATTTAATAAAAAAGGGGGAGAATCCCCCCTAAATTATTTATTTAAAGCTTTTTTCAACTCTTCTATTAAAACTGGTACAACTTTGTAAAGGTCACCAACAATACCATAATTTGCTACATTAAAAATAGGAGCTTCTGGATCTTTATTAATTGCTACAATGAATTTTGAAGAGCCCATACCAGCTAAATGTTGGATAGCACCTGAAATACCACAGGCAATATAGAGAACAGGTGACACTACTTTACCTGTTTGTCCTACTTGATCATGATGTTCTCTCCAGCCAGCATCAACTGCTGCCCTACTTGCACCAACAGCAGCACCAAGAACATCAGCTAACTCTTCTATTAATTGGAAACCTTCTGGTTTACCTAAACCTCTACCACCTGAAACAATAATTTCAGCTTCTGTAAGCTCAGGTCTCTCAGATTTTTGAATAACAAGCTCTTTTACTATAGCTCTAATATCATTAATGCTTATTTCTGGTTTTAATTCAACAAGCTCAGGAGCATCTCCACCTTTTTCTTCAACTGCCATTACATTTGGTCTAACTGATGCAAACGCAGGCTCTGTTTTACATTTTTGCTTTGTAATACATTTACCAGCATAAATTGGTTTTGTAAAAATAAAATCATCTCCTTCAACTTCAATATTGATTACATCAGAAACCATTCCAAGCTCAAGTCTCTGGGCAACTCTTGGAGCAAGGTCTTTTCCTCTTGGATTGTGTCCAATTAAGAAAAGTTTTGGCTCACTTTCATCAAAAGCTTTTTCCACTAACTCTGCATAAGCTTCTGTAGAATAATTTCCCACAACGCCATCTTCACAATAAAAAGCTTTTTTAGCACCATATTTCCCTGTTTCTTCAGCAAGAGCTTTAGCAGATGGACCCAATACTATTGCGTGAACTTCATCTCCGGTTTTTTCTGCTATTTTGCTTGCTTCACTTAAAAGCTCAAGTGATACTTTTCTAAACTTTCCTTCAAATGTGTCACAATATACTAAAATGCTCATTTATCTTAACCTCCTTATTTTTTATTTTAATTAAATTACTTTAGCTTCATTTTTTAATGCATCAACAAGCTGTTTTACACATTCGTCAACTTCACCTTCAAAAATTTTTCCAGCTTCTCTCTTAGGTGGAAGGAAATATTCTATAATTTCAGTACCAGCACCATTTGCTCCTATTTCATCTGTATCAGCATCTATATCATCAGGAGTTAAGTTTTTAATCTCTTTTTTCTTAGCTTTCATAATGTTTGGAAGAGATGGGTATCTTGGTTCATTTAATCCTCTTTGTGCAGTTATAACTGCTGGAAGCTCTGTTTCCCAAATTTCATTTCCACCATCAGCTTCTCTTGTAACCTTAGCTTTACCATCTTCAAGTTCTATTTTGGTAGCAATTGTAACCTGTGGTAAGTCAAGTAATTCTGCAAGTCTCTGTGGCACTTGAGCTGAACCATCGTCAACAGCCACCTGTCCACACAAGATTAAATCATAATCACCTTCTTCTTCAATTGCTTTTGCAAGTGCAGCAGCAGCGCTTTTTTCATCACCATTTAAAAAAGCTTCGTCACTTAAATGAATTCCTCTGTCACCACCCATAGCAAGGCAATATCTCATTGCTTCTGTAGCACTTTCTGCTCCAACGCATACAAGAACAACTTCTCCACCTTCTTTTTCTTTAATTCTAATAGCTTCTTCAACTGCAAATTCATCATAAGGGTTGGCAATTAATTTTACACCTTTATCTGATACTTTACCACCCTCAAGAACTATTTTTGCTTCTGTGTCAAATGTTTGTTTTACACATACAATAATTTTCACTTTTAACCTCCTTTTTTTATTATTTGCTTAGTTTATTGTAGATAACTTCTTGAAATTACTAATCTCATTACCTCAGAAGTACCTTCATATATTTCTGTGATTTTTGCATCTCTAAAATACCTTTCAACAGGATACTCTGTTGTGTAACCGTAGCCACCATGGATTTGAATAGCTTTTGTGGTTGCCCACATTGCAGTTTCAGATGCAAAAAGTTTTGCCATAGCTGATTCTTTTGAATATCTTACATCTCCTTTATCTTTTAAATAAGCTGCTCTCCAGATAAGAAGTCTTGCAGCATCAATTCTTGTAGCCATATCTGCAATCATCCATTGGATTGCCTGAAAGCTGGCTATTGGTCTGTTAAATTGAATCCTTGTTTTTGCAAATTCTATTGATTCTTCAAGAGCACCTCTTGCTATTCCAAGAGCCTGTGAAGCTATACCTATTCTACCACCATCAAGGGTTGCAAGGGCAATCTTAAATCCATCACCAATATTCCCAAGAAGATTCTCTTTTGGAATCCTTGCATCTTCAAAAACAAGTTCAGCTGTTGAAGAGCCTCTTATTCCAAGCTTATCTTCTAATTTGCCAACTTTAAAACCAGGTGTATTATCAAGGTCAACAATTAATGCAGCTATTCCTTTATGCTTTTTGCTCTTATCTGTTTGAACTATTAAAACACATGTATTTGCCTGTGCACCATTTGTAATGAAAATTTTATTACCATTAACAATCCATTCATCTCCAACTAATTTTGCATTTGTGGAAATATTAGCTGCATCTGTACCAGCATTAGGCTCAGTAAGTCCAAGACAGCCCAATTTTTCACCTTTTGCCATTGGAGTTAGAAACTTTTTCTTCTGCTCTTCATTGCCAAATTTATAAATAGGATCACAAGCAAGAGAATTATTTACTGACATTATAACACCAGTTGAAGCACAGTATCTTGAAATTTCTTCAAGGGCAATTGCATAGCAGACATTGTCCATTCCAGCTCCACCATACTCCTCTGGAAAAGCAACACCCATAAGGCCAAGTTCTGCAAGTTTTGCAACTATTTCCTTTGGAAAATAGTGCTCTTTATCAATTTTTTCAGCTAATGGTTTTAACTCTTTTTTTGCAAAATCAGCAACCATTTCCCTAATCATTCTTTGCTCTTCTGTTAACTTAAATTCCATATTTTACTCCTTTGAAATTATTTATATTCATAAAATCCTCTACCTGTTTTTCTGCCAAGAAATCCAGCATCAACATATTTTTTAAGTAGAGGACATGGTCTATATTTTGAATCTCCAAGACCTTCATGGAGCACATTCATAATTGCAAGACATGTATCAAGGCCTATTAAATCAGCAAGAGCAAGTGGTCCCATAGGATGATTCATACCAAGCTTCATTACTGTGTCTATATCTTCTGGTGTGCCAACACCTTCATAAAGACAGTAAATAGCTTCATTTATCATTGGAAGTAATATTCTATTTGCAATAAACCCAGGAAAATCTTGTGCTTCTGCACAGGTTTTCCCCATTTTTTCTGCTAATGTTTTGGTAATATTGTAAGTTTCATCACTTGTTGCAAGACCTCTGATAATTTCCACAAGCTTCATAACAGGAACAGGATTCATAAAATGCATACCAATAACTTTATCTGGTCTCTTTGTAGCAGCAGCAATTCTTGTAATGGAAATTGAGCTTGTGTTAGAAGCAAGTATAATATCGTCTCTTGTGATTTCATCTAATTCTTTGAATATGTTTAATTTTAAATCTTCTCTTTCAGTAGCTGCTTCCACAACAAAATCTGCATCCTTAAAATCGCTCATATCAACTGTACCTTTAATTCTCCCAAGTATTGCATTTTTTTCATCTTCACTAATTTTCCCTTTGCTAACAGCTCTATCAAGATTTTTTGTAATAGTATTTATCCCTCTTTGAACAAATTCATCTTTAATATCTCTCATAATAACATTCATACCAGCCTGAGCAGCTACCTGAGCTATACCATTACCCATCTGGCCTGCACCAACAACTCCAAATGTTTTAACTTCCATTTTATACCTCCCTTTCTTTTAAATTTTACAATTCTTATCTTTCAATAACCATAGCAGCACCTTGACCACCACCAATACAGAGTGAAGCAAGACCTCTTTTTAAGTTATTTCTCTTCATTCCATAGAGAAGAGTTACGAGGATTCTTGCACCACTTGCTCCAATTGGGTGACCAAGTGAAATTCCACTGCCGTAAATATTGGTTTTTTCAAGATCGCACTTAAGCTCTCTAATACAGCCAAGTGCCTGAGCTGCAAAAGCTTCATTTAATTCGATAAGGTCTATATCATTCATTGTAAGATTGAGTTTTTTGAAAAGTTTGTTAATAGCAGGAATTGGTCCCAAACCCATATAAGCAGGGTCAATAGCACCATAATCGTATCCTTTTATTGTAGCAAGAGGTTCAAGTCCAAGACTTTCTGCTTTTTCTCTTGTCATTAAAAGAAGTGCAGCAGCAGCATCATTTATACCAGATGCATTACCAGCTGTAACTGTGCCACCTTTTTTGAACACAGCAGGGAGTTTTGCCATTTTTTCAAGTGTTGTTTTCATTGGCCTTTCATCTGTATCAAAGATAATTGGGTCTTTTTTCCTTTGAGGCACTTCAACAGGTACAATTTCTTCTTTGAAAATACCATCTTCAATAGCTTTTAATGCTCTGTTGTGACTTTCAAGTCCAAGTTTATCTTGCTCTTCTCTTGATATACCATATTTTTCAGCTATATTTTCAGCAGTAACACCCATGTGATAACCATAAAATATTTCCCATAAACCGTCGTGCACCATAAGATCTACCATTTCTGCATTAAACATCCTTGCACCCCATCTACCTTTTGGAAATGCAAAAGGTATCTGGCTCATATTTTCCATACCACCAGCAATTACCACTTCTGCTTCTCCTGCCTGAATTGCTTGAAATCCAAGTGCAACTGCTTTCATTCCTGAAGCACAAACTTTGTTTATGGTAAAAGCACCCACTTCTTTAGGCATACCTGCTTTTATTGTTGCCTGTCTTGCTGTGTTTTGCCCCTGTCCAGCAGGAACAACATTTCCCATAATAACTTCATCAATTTGAACAGGCTTAAAAGATTCATCCCATTTATAATTTTCATCTTCAACAGGGCATGATTCACCTTTTAAAGATTCTGGACCAAGAGCCTTTAACTCCTCTGATGTAACAGGTCTTAGCTGAACTCTTTCAAGAACATTTCTAATAACAGTTGCACCAAGGGTAACAACTGGTATATCTTTTAATGTGCCGCCAAAATTGCCAATAGCAGTTCTACATGCTGAAACAATTACTACCTCTTTCATTTTTTCCTCCCAATATTTATTCATAATTTTCAATTAATAATGATACTGCTTCTCCACCACCAAGGCATAGAGATGCCATTCCATATTTTGCGCCTCTATCTTTCATTGCAGAGATTAATGTAACAAGAACCCTTGCGCCACTTGCACCAATTGGATGACCAAGTGCAACAGCACCACCATGAACATTTACCTTTTTAAAATCTATACCAAGTTCCTTAACAATAGCAACTGAAGTTACTGCAAATGCTTCATTTATTTCATGTAAATCTATGTCAGAAACTTTTAATCCTGCTTTTTTACACACTTTTGGAATTGAGCTTATTGGTGTAACAAGAACTTCTTCTAATATTCTTCCAGCAGCACCCTGCGCAACAATTGAAGCAAGAGGTTTAAGACCTAATTCTTTTGCTTTTTTCTCACTCATTACAACAACAGCAGCTGCACCATCACTTATTTTTGAAGCATTTCCAGCATTTACTGTCCCATCTTTTTTAAAAGCTGGTTTTAATTTTGATATAATTTCAACTGAGGTTTTTCTTGGTCCCTCATCTCTTTTAAAAATTATGGGGTCACCTTTTCTCTGAGGCACTGTAATAGGAAAAATCTCCTCATCAAATTTGCCTTGCTCAATGGCAGCAAGAGCTTTTTCATTAGATTCAACTGAAAATTCATTCATCTCCTCAGTTGAAATATTAAATTTTTCTTTCATAAGCTCTGCTGTGTAACCCATATGAAAATCATTTACAATATCCCATAAACCATCATGAACCATATGATCTTCAATTTTACCAGGACCCATTCTATAGCCATTTCTGGCTTTATCAAGGTAGTATGGTGCATTTGTCATACTTTCCATACCACCTGCAACTACTATTTCAGCGTCGCCACATTTTATTGCCTGCTCAGCAAGCATAACAGATTTTAAACCAGAACCACAAACTTTATTAACTGTAATTGCACCACCCTCCATAGGGAGACCAGCTTTTATCATTGCCTGTCTACCAGGGTTTTGTCCAAGTCCACATGGTAAAACATTACCCATAATAACTTCATCTACCATGTTTTTTTCAATATCTGCCCTTTTAACTGCTTCTTCAATTGCCATTGCACCAAGATCAGTAGCTGAAAAACCTGATAGTGCACCATTGAAATTCCCTATAGCAGTTCTACAGGCTGAAACTATAACAACTTTTTCCATATATAAACCCCCCTTTTTGGTTATTAGTTATCAGTTATCAGTTATTAGTTAACAGTTATTAGTTGTTGATAGTCATTAATTCCAAATAGTTAACCTCCATCCACTACCAATTATCTACCAATTACCAACTACTAACTACTAACTACACCTACTCTATATTCACTTTTCCTCTTCAAGAAGTTTTTCAAGGATCCTTTTTTTGTAACTTAATATATCCTCTTTTAAACTTTGTAAATTTGCAAT
>CAZIZE010000002.1:0-5059 GCA_964543655.1 uncultured bacterium | reverse complement strand
TAAATGAACTTTGTAATAGATATGGAATTGATACTATTTCAGGTGGTGATTATCTTGGATATTTCTTTAAACTATATCAGGAAGGAATAATAACTGAAAAAGACGTTGGTTATCCTCTTCAATGGGGAGATCATGACGCTATTGAAAAATTATTAACAGATATTGCATATAAAAGAGGTTTTGGAGAAATTGCTGCTGAAGGTAGTCTTGCATATAAAAAATTACCAGATCCAAGGGCCAAAGAAGAACTTCTTGCAATTAAAAATGTATCAATTGAAATGACTGATGAAAGACCTGTAATAGTTTTTGCATTTGGTCTTGCTGTTGCTACAAGAGGCACATGTCACATGAGAAGTAGAGCCTCAATTGATGTTGTCCCTTATCCAAGAGAAATTTTAGCTGAATTTTATGGTGGTGATGTTGGTAAAGATTTTAAAGATTACACTGGAAAAGCAAGAATGGTTTGGTGGCATGAGATTTTTAATGCTGTTGTTGATTCAATTGGACTGTGTAGATTTGCAGGTATTTTTTCAAGCATTAGCTCTATTGGATATATTGATATATCAAAACTTTTAAAAACAGCTATTGATTTAGACATATCAGATAAAGAGCTTGCCATTCTTGGTGAAAGGATTTACACTCTTGAAAGATTTTATATAAATCAACGTGGAATTACAAGAAAGGATGATTATTTACCAGATCTTTATTTTGATCAACCTATTCCAGATGGTCCAACAAAAGGTATAAGAGTGCTTAGAGATAAATTTGAGCAACTTCTTGATGAGTATTATCAATTACATGGTTGGGATAACAATGGTATTGTTCCTGAAAATAGATTAAAGGAACTTGAACTTGACAAAATATTGGAATTAGAAGGAGGCAGAAACTAATGAAAATAAAAATAAATAAAGATAAATGTACAGGGTGTTTACTTTGTGAAGTTTCTTGTTCTATTGCAAATCTTGGGTATGTTGATAGAAACGGGAGTGCTATTAGAGTAAATGTAAATGATCTCTCTATAGAACCTCATGAGCCAGTTGTGTGCAGGCAATGTAAAAAGATGAATTGCCTGAAATCTGAAGGAAAAGATTTTGATGAAGCTGAAAGAGGCAAATTTTTCTGGGAAAATTTAAAAAGAATAGAGGATTGTCCATTTAATGCAATATTTGAATATAATGGAAAAGTTGTTCATTGCTGGTTATGCGGTGGTGATCCTGAATGCGTTAAATCATGCCCAACTGGGGCTATTACATTTGTAACTGATTAAAAAACCATTAAAAAATCTATTGTAATATAGCAATTTTCATAATATTCTTTTTACTTGAAATGACTTTGTAATATTTTTAACCTGTTGTAATTAAAGCATTTTTTCACATTGAGATATGAACAAAAAGTAGTTTTAAAATTATTACATTTTGAACATGTTAAAAGGTTTAACTGATGATCATAAAATTAAATGGTAAAACTAAAGAAATAAAAGAAAATTCAACAATTTTAGATCTTTTTTATTTAGAAGATATAGTGGAACCAGTATGCGTGGAAGTATATGTAAATAAAAAAAAGATAGATTTTGAACATTATGAAAAATATAAATTAAAAGATGGAGATGAGTTGGAATATATTTATCTTTTTGCAAGTGGATAGATGAACTTAAAAAGATTTGAGAGACATTTTTTACTTCCTAAATATGATGAGGAATCACAAAAATTAATTTTTAAATCCTCTGTAATTGTAATTGGTGCAGGTGGACTTGGCTCACCTGCTATAATTTATCTTGCTGCAAATGGAATTGGAAAACTTGGTATAGTTGATTTTGATACTATTGACATTACCAATCTTAATAGACAAATCTTATATGATATTAATGATATAAACAATGATAAAGTATCAGTAGCGAGAGAAAAAATAGCTAAAATAAATCCTGATGTTCAAATAGAATCATTTAAATTAAAATTAAACAATGACAATATTAGAGATATAATCAAAGATTATGATTTTGTAATTGATGCTGTTGATAATATTGAAACAAAACTTTTAATAAATGATGCTTGTGTAGAATTGAGAAAACCTTTTAATCATGCAGGAATTAATAATTATGCAGGTAGTACTATTACTGTGATTCCAGAGAAATCCGCATGTTTAAGATGTATTTTTAAAAATTTTAAAAAGGATAGCTCCAAATCAGCGGTTTTTGGTCCTATTCCAGGTATTTTAGGCATTATTCAGGCAGCAGAAGCATTAAAATATTGTGGGAAATTTGGTAATCTTCTCACAAATAAATTTTTATTTATTGATCTTTATTCAATGCAATTTAGAATTACACAGATTCAAAGAGATGAAAATTGCTATCTGTGTGGAGGTGTTAGATGAATCTATTAATCTCAGATTTAGAAGGAACTCTTGTGGACTTTCAATGGAAGTTGAAAGAATCAATGGATGAAATGTGTAAAATTATTAAAGGATATAATATTAATTATAATTTAGGACTTCCTATAACCAAATTAAAAAGATTAAATTATTCAAAATTGTATAATTATTTTCAAAAAAATATTGAAAATCCAATGTTAAAAAAAAAGATTATAAATGATTTTGACAGAATTTATGATTTTTATGATGAAGATGCAGCAAAAAGATGGAGATTAAAATCAGATGTTGTTACTATATTAAAACAACTTTGTGAAAAAGATGTTAAAATTGCACTCTGCTCAAATGTGGGGAGAAAAGCTCTTGATTATATACTTGATAAATATAAAATAAAAATATTTTTTGATATTACCATATCAAGAGATGATGTTAATTTTTTAAAACCCAGTATTGAGGGTGTAAAAAAAATTTTAAAATTTTATAAAATTAAGAAAAAAGAGCCACAGGATAATATCTATTTTTTGGGCGATAGCTTAACTGATGTCTATACAGCGAAAAAAGCTAAAATTCCTTCAATTATTATTGTAGATGAAGGTGAAAATAGTTTTGAAGAAATTTACAAACATGATCCTAATCATATTATATACAGCATTAAAGAATTATTAATGTTTTATTAAAAATTCACATTTCAAAATTATTTTATAAACTTTATTCAGAAAATTAACCAAAAATCACAAGGAGAAAAATGGCTACAATAGATAAATTTGTCATTGCAGAGGATTGTGTTCCGTGCATTTTAAATATGGTTTTAAATGGAATGAGAATAGCTCAATTTAATGATAAGCTTATTAGAGAGATATTTAAAGAGTCAATAACAGAGATTTTCACAAAAGATTTTATCTGGGATATAACAAGTGCTGAAGTTGTTGAATATGTTTTAACAAAAGTTACAAAAAAAACAGGGATAAAAGATATTTTTAAAAATATAAAAAAACTTTCAAACAAAAAATTGCTTCAAGTGTATAGTAAACTAAAAATTGATATTTTAAAAACAGATAATCCATTGCTTAATTCTGTCAAGCTTTCAATTTTTGGAAATACAATTGATGTAATGGTATCTAAAAGCCCAGATAAAAATTTAGAAAATCTTTTAATCAAAAATATTAATGAACTTGAGATTAATTATTCAATGTATGAAAAGCTTTATAAATTTATAGAAAATTCAAAAAGTATTTTAATAATTGGAGATAATGCTGGCGAAGCAGTGTTGGATAAGTTATTAATAGAAGTTTTGAAAAAATATTTCAACATTAAAATCTATTATGCTGCAAGGAATGAACCTGCTTTAAATGATATTACTTTTAAGGAAGCAATTGAAATTGGGATAAATGATGTATGCGAATTAATATCAAATGGCGTAATTGGGCAGTTGCCTGGCACAGTTTTATCCAGATGTTCAAAAGAATTTTTAGAGATTTTCAATAAAGTAGATTTAATAATTTCTAAAGGTGGTGGAAATTTTGAAAGTCTTTTAAATGAAAAAAATTTACCAGAAAATTTGTTTTTTTTATTAATGTGTAAATGTAATGTTCATTCAAAAATTTTTAAATTGCCAGTTGGAAATGGAGTAATCTGGCAAAAAATAGAGGGATTTGAAGATGGAATTAAGGATCACTGTTCTATGTGAAAATTATGTATCAATCCATTATGGTGCAGTAGGTGAGCATGGATTTTCTGCTTTTGTTGAAACACCTACAGGTAATTTTCTATTTGATACAGGTCAGGGAAGAGGAATTATCAATAATTCTCTTCTTCTAAAAAAAGATTTAAAATCTATTAAATTTTTAGTTATATCTCATGGACATTATGACCATACTCTTGGAATCCCACAAGTTTTAATGAAAAAATCTCCTTTGAAAATAATTGCTCATCCAGATATTTTTGCAAATAGATTTAGAGTGAGTAAAAATAATTCTCCTAAATTCATTGGAATACCATATAAAAGAGAATTTTTAGAAAGATTAGGTGCTAAATTTGAGTTTTATAAAGAATTTAAAGAAATTGATAAAAATATTTTTATAACAGGTGAAGTTAGCAGAGACTCAAATTTTGAAATGTTAGAACCAGATATGAAAATTAAATTGGAAAATGGTTTATTTCAACAGGATTACATTAAAGATGATTTATCAATAGTGGTAAAAACTTCTAAGGGACTTGTTATTTTATTAGGATGTGCTCATGCTGGATTAATTAATATTTTAAATTATGCAATAGAGAAAACTGGTGAAAAAGAAATATACGCAGTTATAGGTGGAACACATCTTGGAGCTGCAAAAGAAGAGCATTTGAAAAAAACTATTAACCTTATTGAGAAATATAACATTAAAAAATTTGGAGCTTCTCATTGCACAGGACTCAAAGTATGTATAAAATTGGCAAATTTATTAAAAGATAGATTCTTCTATGCTTCAGTGGGAACATTTTTAGAGGTGTAAATAATACAACTTTTCATTTGAAATAACATTTGCAACATTCTTAAATTGTTTTAAGACCTTTGCACAGTAAAAAATGATAAAAATTAATCCAATAGATAAGTAAATAAAAGTAAGTAGTTATAATGGATTCTTAGCTTTGCTCAGAATGACTTTTTCGAAGTTCTTCTGAAGGAGCATAGCGACTGAAGAATCCATAAGTT
>CAZIZE010000001.1:0-41941 GCA_964543655.1 uncultured bacterium | reverse complement strand
GTGAAAAAACGCCAGAGAGGTTGGCGCAATAATGTTTGTTTTTGTTTTATAACTAAGTGTTTTTATTGAGCTAATCTCTAAATAAATTTTTCAAAAAGCAAAATCTTTAGAGTTAGTAAATAGTAATTTATTTTTCATACTAAACTATTTTGATGCTAAACTTGAGTAATTAACAAAAAAGTTGAAAGGTGCACTGTTTGACCTATATTTTAAAAAGGTATATCATCGTCATTATTAGTATCTGGTGATAATGTGTCTATATCAGGTGAAGTAATTTTTTCTGAGGTGCTTCCTTTTGATTCTAACATAAACATATTTGACGCAACAATCTCTGTGGTGTACCTTTTATCACCACTTTGCTGGTCTGTCCAGCTTCTTGTCTGTAGTCTGCCTTCAATATATATTAACCTTCCCTTTGTTAAATATTCTCCGCAAATCTCAGCGAGCCTGCCAAAACATACCACTCTGTGCCATTCTGTTTTAGATTGGATATTGCCACTTTTATCTTTATAACTTTCATCAGTAGCAACAGTAAGATTAGCTATTGCCAGTCCATCTGTGGTATATCTAACCTCTGGATCTCTACCTAATCTCCCAATAAGCATAACTTTATTTAATGTTCTCGCCATAATTAATCCTCTCTGTTGGTTTCAAGTAAATCATCAAGATTTATATCATCTAAGGAGATGGAATCATCATCTGATGAATCATCAGCTTTGTTATGTTCTATCTCCATATCAATGTCATCAATTTTAATTGTATCCTCTTCGTCAATTTTATTACTGTCTACTGCTGTTGTATCAAGAAGAGACTCAATATCTTCAGATGAACTCTGCTCTTGCTGCTCAGAAACAGGCTCTTCAATATGAATCTCCTCAATATTATTTTCAACAGGTTCTTCCACTTCAATAAGGTAGTTGTTTTCATCTGTAATGTTGTAAGGGATAATATGAAGCTTTTTTTGCGCAGAGGAAAAGTCGTTGTTACAATTAGGGCAGAATTCGTAGCCATCAAAAGTAGTAAAATTGCATTTGTTGCACTTCATAAATTGAATATTAATAGTTTTATAATTTTAAGTCAATAAATTTTTTGAAATTTATTTTTTTTTGTTGTATTAGATTAAAAAAAATTGGAGGAAAAAATGAGTAGAGAAGATTTAAAAGAGAAAACAGCTAAAACTGCCAAGCTTTATTTTGATGGATACAAAGGAGAGAGACCATATGAATTATGGCGGACTTTTGATAAAAATCTTGCAAAAGACCTTTCTCTCTTTATTACAGGACAGATGTATGCAAGGGAAAAGATTCCTCATAAAATTAGGCAATTAGTAGCAGTTGCTGGATTAACAGTTCTTGAAAGAAGTGAAGAATTAAAACTTCATATTTATGCTGCATTAAATGTTGGTTGCACTGCTGAAGAAGTTGCAGAAGTTATATTTCAAATGGGAATTTATGGTGGTATGCCAATAGTAAACAGTGCTTTAAAATGTTTAAAAGAGGTGTTAGAGGAAAGAGGTGAATGGGAAGATTTCTTAAAAAAGCAGTAAATTTTTTTATTACAGTTAAAAAGATAAATAGAGAATATACAAAAAAAATTTTTTTTGAAGCTGCAAGTTTGAGCTTTTATACTATTTTTACTATAATTCCTCTATTTATGGTTATTTTTGCGCTATTTACATCAAGTCCTTTTTTTCAGGAGTATTATTTAAATTTGCAAAATTTCATCTATAATACATTGTTACCAGGAAAAACAGAGGTAATTACCAAGTATATAGAAATGCTTATTACCAATGCTTCTAAACTTGGGCTGGTAGGATTTATTTATGGGATGGTAGCAGCAATCCTATTTTTTATTAATTTTGAATATTTAATGAATAAAATTTTTAATGTTAAAAAAGGAAGAGATGTATGGAATGCTATTTCAACTTTTTGGACATTGATTGGTTTTGTGCCAATTGCAATGATATTGTCAATATATCTTACAATAAAATTTAAAGATGTGGTAAATATTACACATTTACTACCATTTTTTATAATCTGGTTTATTTTTACCATAATTTATGCAATTACACCAAATAAAAAGGTCAATAGAAGAGCTGCACTGCTTACTGCCTTTTTATCATCTGTTATCTGGTATATTATGAGAAATATTTTTATTGATGTTATATTGCAAAACAAAATTTATCAGACTATTTATGGGTCATTAAGTATAATTTTACTTCTTTTTATCTGGATATATATAAGCTGGATAATTGTTATTGGTGGTGCTTATTTTTGCGTATATCTTGAAAATAAATTTGAAAAGGAGAATGTTAATTCAAATGATAATAATTCCTGCAATTGATTTAAAAAATGGCAAATGCGTAAGGTTAACTCAAGGAAAGTTAAACAAAGACACTGTATATTCAGAAGAGCCTGAAGTTGTTGCTGAAAAGTTTGAAAGCCTTGGAGCCAAAAGGCTGCATATTGTTGATTTGAATGGTGCTTTTTCTGGTAAACCTGAAAATATTGATTCTATAAAAAAAATTTTAAATTCTACAAATCTCACAGTTGAGCTTGGTGGAGGGATTAGAAATATAGAAACAATAGAGAAGTATATTGAATTAGGAGTTGATTACATTATACTTGGAACAGTTATTGTTGAAAATAAGGATATTGTTAGAAAAGCATGTGAGCTTTTTCCTGATAAAATTATTGCCGGGATAGATGCAATTAATGGAATGGTTGCTACAAAAGGTTGGGTTGATGTTACCAATATTTCTGCAATAGAACTTGCAAAAGAGATGTCTGATTATGGAATTAGAGAAATTATTTATACTGATATATCAAGAGATGGAATGCAGACTGGAGTTAATGTTGAAGCTACTTTTACTCTGCAACAAAATGTGAACATACCAGTTATTGCATCAGGTGGAGTTAAAGATATAAATGATATAAAGAGCTTAATAGAGAAAAATATTTATGCTGCAATAACTGGAAGAGCAATTTATGAAGGCACCCTTAATTTAAAAGAAGCTATTGAGTTGTGTAATGCTAATTGACAGATTTAACAGAAAAATAAATTATCTCAGAATATCAGTAACAGATAGATGTAATCTCAGATGCCTATATTGCATGCCAGAAGAGGGGATAGAGCTTTTTCCGAGCAATAAAATTCTCTCCTTTGAAGAGATTTTATTTTTTGTTGAAACAGTATCAAATTTAGGTGTGAATAAAATCAGAATAACAGGAGGAGAGCCATTAATAAGGAAAAATGTTCAATTTTTAATAAAATCAATTTGCAAATTAGAAAATGTTAATGATGTTGCTCTAACAACCAATGGTGTGCTACTTGAAAAATATATTAATGAGCTTGTTGATGCAGGGCTTAGAAGAGTTAATATTAGCCTTGATACATTAAAAAGGGATAAGTTTAAATTTATTACAAGGAGAGATTTTTTTTCTGAGGTTATTAGAGGAATAAAGTCTGCTGTTAAAAATGGATTAAACCCGGTAAAAGTTAATATAGTTGCTATTAAAAATTTTAATGATGATGAAATTATTGATTTTGTTAGGTTTGGTATTGAGAATAATGTAGAGATAAGATTTATTGAATTTATGCCATTTGGTGATTTTCATAATTTGAGATTTATTTCAAAAAAGGAGATTATAAGTAAAATTGAGCAATATTTTAAATTAACTATTATTCCAAACAGGGATATTCATTCACCAGCACAGATTTACAAAATTAATGGCACTAATGCTACAGTTGGGTTTATTTCACCTATGACAGAGCATTTTTGCAATAGGTGCAACAGGATCAGGCTCACCTGCAATGGCACTTTAAAAACATGCTTATTTTCAAATAAAGTTTATAACCTATTGGATATTATTAAAAGTGGTGATAGTAAGGCTCTTTCAGAGGAGCTTATAAAAATAATTAATGAAAAACCTGAAAAGCATAATATCTCTGTTAGTGATTATAAATTTAAAAAATGTCAGAATGAAATGAGGAAAATAGGCGGTTAATAAATTCAGGAGTTTTTTTATGTTAACTCATATTGATAAAAATGGCAAAGCTAAAATGGTGAATGTTTCTGAAAAAAAATCTACGTTGAGAAAGGCTTATGGAGCATCATCTATTTATGTTGGTGAAAAAATTTTAGATTTAATTAAAAAAAATGAGATAACCAAAGGAGATGTTTTAAGCACAGCAAAGATTGCAGGTATTATGGCTGCTAAAAACACAGGTAATATAATTCCATTGTGCCATCCATTAAACTTAAATTTTGTTGATATTATCTTTCAGTTAGATGAATTAGATAAAAAGGTTTTAATTTTTTCAGAGGCTATTATTGATGCAAAAACAGGAGTGGAAATGGAAGCATTAACAGCAGTTTCAGTTGCTGCTCTTACCATATATGATATGTGCAAAGGAGTTGATAAAAGGTTGCTCATAGGGGAAACCTATCTTGTTAAAAAAACAGGTGGCAAAAGTGGAATTTTTAGAAATAAAGAAAAAATAAATGGATATATTGATAAGATTGATACAGGTGACGATTTACTATTAAAAGTGGGGATAGTTGGTATATTATCTGATTTTTTGGAGTTAGATGATAAATTTTATGTAAATGGTAAGCAGTGCAAATTTATTTTAAAAGATAGAGATATTTTTATTTTAAACAATAATAAATTAAATATTTCAGTGGGAGATAAAGTATGGATAGAATAACCTGTGCTATTATAACTCTAAGTGATAAAGGTTCTAAAGGTGAAAGAGAAGATAACAGCGGTGCTATATTGAAAGAGCTTGTGCAAAATAAGTTAAATGGAGAGATTCTCTTCTATGAAGTTATTCCAGATGAAAAACATTTATTAATGCAGCAATTAATCAGGTTTTCTACTACTGATGCAGTTGATCTTATTTTTACAAATGGTGGGACAGGAGTTTCACCAAGGGACATTACACCAGATGCTACAAAAGAGGTGGTGGATAAAGAAATCCCTGGTTTTGGAGAAGTAATGAGAGTAGAGAGTTTAAAAAAAACTCCTCATGCTATCCTTTCAAGAGCTACAGCAGGAGTTAAAGGGAGCACTCTTATTATTAACCTTCCTGGAAGTCCAAAAGCAGTTAAAGAGTGTTTTGAAGCTATTTATATGGCTATTCCTCATGCAATTGAGAAGATTAAGGGAGATGATAGTGAGTGTTATACAGGAGAGTAATGTTTCCATTGTTCCAATGACAGATGAGCACCTTGATGAGATAGTTGAGATTGATAATGAATATTCTACGAAACCGTGGAGCAGAGAAATTTTTTTAAAAGAGCTGTTACATAATTTTTCTTATAATTTCACGCTGTTATACTCCAGTGAAATAGCAGGTTTTGCAAATTTCTGGTGTATATATGATGTAATAGAGTTAAATAATTTTGCTATAAAGAGTAGTTTTAGAAATAGAGGATTGGGTAGAGGATTTTTAAAGTTTATTATTAAAATATCATCTTTTTTAAAAGCAAAAAAGATTTTTCTTGAAGTTAAATCTGATAACTTGCCTGCTTTTAATTTGTATAGCTCCGAAGGATTTAAGAAAATAGGGATAAGAAAAAAGTATTATTCAGATGGAAATGATGCAATTTTAATGGAAAAGTTAATATGAATGTAGCAGTTTTGCCCATTTATAGAATAGAGAAAATAGAAAAGTTTATTTTACTACAATTTAAATACAGTATTGAAGATGTTTTTCCTGGGCAATTTTTTATGATTGGCCCAGAATTTATTGAAAATAAAGATTTTATTTTAAATCGACCTTTTAGTGTAGCAAACTTTGAAAGAGGAATTTTAGAGTTTAGAATAAGGGTAACTGGTAAATTTACAAAATGGCTTTTAAATTGCAAAAAAGGGGAATACCTCAGGTTGGTGGGACCTCTTGGAAAATTTGTAAAAAATGACTTTTTTCAAAAATATAGCAAAATTATTTTAATTGGTGGTGGAATAGGTGCAGTGCCTTTAATATTTTTTGCTGATTATTTAAAAAAATATAAATTTGACTACAAATTTATAGCAGGTTTTCCAACAAAAGAGGAATTAATTTATTTAACAGGTGTTCCTTTAAATGATTTGACTATATTTACAGAGGATGGTTCCTATGGCTGTAAGGGCTTTGGCACTGATTATTTAAAAAGTATAAATATGAAAGATGAGTTAATAATTGCATGTGGACCAGTTAATATGTATAAAGAATTGAAAAAGTATGAAGATAAATTTAATATAATGGTATTAATGGAAGAGCGAATGGCATGCGGTTTTGGTGTTTGCCTGGGATGTGTTGTTGAAACTAAAAATGGATATAAAAGGGTATGCACAGATGGTCCTATTTTTAATTTAAAGGAGTTAATGCTAAATTAAGTTATTGAGGTTAATGTTAATGCAAAAGCTGAAAGTAAAAATTGGTAAATTAGAATTAAATAATCCTATTATGCCTGCAAGTGGAACTTTTGGATATGGTAAAGAATTTGCCAGGTTTTTTGATATTAACAATCTTGGTGCAATTGTTACAAAAGGATTATCACTTTATCCAAAAACTGGAAATATACCACCAAGAATATATGAAGGTGGTAAATATTTAATGAATGCAATAGGACTTGAAAATATTGGATTTGAAAGATTTTTAGAGGAGATAATTCCATTTTATGAAAATTTAAATTGCGCTATAATAGTTAATTGCTTTGGCAATAGTGAGGATGAATATTATATTCTTGCAGAAAAATTAAATAATTTACAAGAAATAGATGCTTTAGAAGTTAATGTATCATGCCCAAATGTAAAAAAAGGTGCCATTGAATTTGGCACTGATTTAGATATGTTGTATATTTTAACTAAAAATATTAAAAAAATTGCCGATAAAAAATCAGTTATTGTTAAAATTTCCCCAATGCTCTCAAATATTGCTGAAACAGGTAAGGTATTAGAAGAAGCTGGTGCAGATGCTATTACAGCAGTTAACACAATGAAAGGTATTGCAATTAATACTGATAATTTTAAATATATGTTAGGAAATGTTACTGGTGGAATTTCCGGGCAATGTTTAAAGCCTGTAGCACTCAGAATTGTAAAAGAGCTCATTGAAAATATTTCAATTCCTGTTATAGGAGTGGGAGGTATTTTTAATATTAATGATGCAGTAGAATTTTTTGCAATGGGAGCTACTGCTGTTCAAATTGGAACAGCTAATTTTATAAATCCTATGATAATGATTGATTTAATAGATAAACTGAGCAAATTTATGGATTCAAGTAATATTAAATCTGTAAATGAGATAAAAAATAAAATTTAGAGAGGAATTATAGTTGTTAGATTTGCTTAAAAATATAAGGAATATACCTGAGTTGCCACAGGTTGCATATAAAATTTTAGAAGAAGTGTCCAATGAAAATTGTAATTACAACAAATTATCAGAATATGTGCATAATTCACCTGCATTATCGATTAAAATTTTCCAGATTATTAATTCACCTTTTTATCATTTGCCCAACAAAGTTACAAGCCTGACTCAAGCAATAGGTCTTTTAGGTCTTAAAAGTATAAGAAATTTAGCTTTATGCCTTTTTATAGTTGATGTTGTAAAAAATATTGCTGACAATAATAGTAGATGTATTGATAAATGGATTAATTTAATAGTTACAGCTAATGGCGCAAAATTAATCTCCAAAAAAGATGAATACTTTTTTGCTTCTTTAGTTGCATTTTTACCTGAATATCTTGCTGTTTTTTATAATAGGGACTATAAAAAGTTTGACTATAAATTCTATATTGAAGCTCTTGATATTCTTCGAGATAAATGGCATTTGCCAGAAGAGATTGTTAAAATTATAAATGATTTTTACAAAATTAAATTTGGAAAAAATGTAGAAAATTGCAAAAATGGATATTTTATATATTTTGCAAATATAATAGCCAATTCCTTAACATTACAGGGTGTTAGAAGAGAATCTTTTGAGAAGATAAAAAAAATTTTAAAAATAGATAATAAGCAATTGCAAAATATGATTTCTACTATTGAGCAGCAGAGCAATCATATAGTGACTTTATTTGATTTAAATAAAAAGGATATTAAATTTACCGATGTTATTCCTATTTTTGAGGCAGCAAATGAAAAAATCTTTAATTTAATAATTGAAAATGAAAAATTATTAAATGATTCAATTAATGCAAATAAAGTTTTAAATACAGCACTTAACAATCTTCTCTCTGCTGTGATTATGTTTGAAGACTCAAAGTTAATTTTAATGAATGATGAAGCTCAAAGAATTGTAGGAGATACCATTGGAAAAGTGGAAGATTTTTTAGATAATGAACTTGTTAGACAGATTAAAAGTCAAAAACCACCTGTTAGAATAATTACCAAATTAAAAAATTCATTACCTGTGGAATTAACATATATTGAGATAAAAAATGAAAAATTAACTGAGCTTTTTATATTTAAAGATATAACTGAAGAGATGAATTTGAAAAAACAGTATAAAAATTTAAAAGAGAGCTATGCATCTTTGATTAATTCTGCTGGAGTGGGGATATGTCTTATTAATACCAAAGGAAAAGTTTTATTTGTTAATAATAAATTTTCTGAAATTTTACAGAAAGATTATAATGAGATTGTTGGGAGAAAGCTCTTAGAAATATTATGCTTGTCAAAAAAATGTATAAATAATATCTATCCTGTATTAAAAAAGATTTTTAACAAAAAAGTTAAAGAAGCCACAGTTGAAATAGAATCAAAAAATTCACGTGGAGAAACAATTTATCTTGAATGTACAATAACCCTTTACAAAGAGGGGGATTTTGTAGTAGGATTTCAATTTATAATAAATGACATAACTGAGAGAAAAAGATTAGAAGAGGAAAATTTAAGATTACATGAAGAATTTTTAGAAATGGAGAAAGATAAGGTTGCAATAGAGCTTGCAGGTGCAACAGCACATGAGTTGAATCAACCATTAACTACATTAATGCTTGCAGCAGATATGATTAAAATTAAAAAAGAGATAAATCCAGAGCTTATAGATAAAATAGAAACAGCCACTGAAAGATTGGCAAAAATTGTAAAAAAACTTAGTAAAATTACAAAATATGAAACAAAAAGTTACATTGGAAAAGCAAAAATAGTTAATTTAGATATAAGTGATGAGAATAATAAGTAAAATCTACTCTGTTGTATATATTCCTATATTTATAATCATAGCATTATTTTCAATTTTTGCAGCATATATAGTTTTTCTATTTACTTTTAATCCTAAAAAGGCAAATATTATTGCAAGAATTTGGGGTAAACTTTCAGTTATTGCTTCTTTTACTAAAGTGGAGGTTATAAAAGAGGAATTTCAATTAGAGTCAAGATATGTTGTAATGTCAAATCACCAGAGTGCATTTGATATTTTTATTTTATACGGTTATCTTCCCTTTGATTTTACATTTTTGTCAAAGATAGAGGTATTTAAAATCCCACTATTTGGTCTGGCAATGAAAATAGTTGGTGCAATAGGAGTTGAAAGAGGTAATACAAAGAAACTTAAATCCACAATTCTGGCAATGCAGAATTATCTTAAACAGGATAGATCTTTATTAATTTTCCCAGAAGGCACAAGAAGTATTGATGGTAAATTGTTGCCTTTTAAAAAAGGTGGATTTATGCTTGCCAAAAAGTCAAATGCCAAAATTTTACCAGTTACAATTATTGGCTCAAAAGAAGTTTTAAGAAAGGGGTCATTTTTTATAAATCCTTTCAAAAAAGTAAAATTGATTATTTCAAAGCCTATTGAAACTAAATCAAAAAATCTCAATTCTCTTATGGAAGAAGTTAGGTTAATTATAGAGAGAAATTTAGAAGAAAATTAAAAAGGTCTTTTAATTATGGATAAAATAATAACTAAAAATAAAAAAGCATATCACGATTATCATGTGCTTGAAACATTTGAAGCAGGAATTGTGTTAAAAGGTACTGAAGTTAAATCAGTTAAGCAGGGAAGAATTAATTTAAAGGATAGTTATGCAAAAATAAAAGATGGAGAAGCATTTTTAATTAATGCTCATATTAGCCCCTACAAACATGGGAATGTTTATAACCATGACCCAACAAGGACGAGAAAACTCCTCTTGCATAGGAAAGAGATTGATAAGCTTTTTGGGAAAATAAAGGAAAAAGGGTTAACTCTTGTACCTTTAAAAGTTTATATTAAAAATGGGCTTGTAAAAGTAGAGCTTGGACTTTGTAAGGGTAAAAAAGAGTATGATAAAAGAGAGGATATAAAGAGAAGAGACCTTGAAAGAGAATTAAGGTATGAAAGTAAAAATAGATATATGTAATATGTGGTTTTGTGAGCTATCAATTGGTTAAGTTGTTAAAATTTTTCTTTATTAAGAATTTAAGAGGGATATAAATGAAAATATTAATTACAGGTGCCACAGGACAATTGGGAAAAGATTTAACATTGATTTTAAAAAAGTATTACACAGTTTATCCATATTCATCAAAAGATTTAAATATTACTGATTATAAATTTTTTGAAAAAGAGGTAGCAAAAGTTAAACCTGATGTTGTTGTTAACTGTGCTGCTTATACTAATGTTGATGGATGTGAAAGAGAGGTTGAAAAAGCATATTCAGTTAATAGCATTGGAGCTAAAAACTGTGCAATTATTGCCAATAAATTTCAAATAAAACTACTTCACATAAGCACTGATTATATTTTTAATGGAGAGATTAAAATTCCATTTAAAGAAGATGATACACCAAATCCAGTTTCAATATATGCAAAATCTAAATTAGCAGGAGAGATTAATATAATAAATCATTGCAATAACTTTTTTATATTAAGAACAGCAGGTGTTTATGGAATATATGGAAATAACTTTGTAAAAACAATTTTAAAAATTGCAAAAGAGAGAGGCTTTTTAAAAGTTGTAAATGATCAAATTACAACTCCTACTTATACAATTGATCTTTGCAATCAGATTTTAAAATTAGTTGATACAGAGTATTATGGAATATACCATGCATCTAATGAAGGAGAGTGCTCCTGGTATGAATTTGCAAAAGCAATAATCAAATATAGTGGAATAAATGCAACTATTGAACCTTGTACAACAGCTGAATTCCCGAGGCCAGCTCACAGACCTAAATATTCTGTTTTAGAAAATTTTAACTTAAAACTTTTAAACTTAAATGAATTTAGACAATGGGATGTTTCTTTAAAAGAATTTTTGAACAGATTTAAGGAGGAATTATGAAAATAATTGTTACAGGAGGAGCAGGGTTTATTGGTTCGAATTTTTTAAATTATATGGTAAAAAAATATCCTGAATATTTATTTATAAATTTTGACAAATTGACCTATGCAGGTAATCTTGAAAATCTAAAGGATATAGAGTCACTGCCAAATTATAAATTTTTCAGGGGAGATATAGCAAGCAAAGAGGATGTAGATAAAGTTTTCAAAATATATATGCCAGAAATAATAATTAACTTTGCAGCTGAATCGCATGTTGATAAAAGCATTCTTGGACCTGAGGAGTTTATTACAACAAATATTTATGGGACATTTAACTTACTTGAACATTGCAGAAAATATTGGAATGATTTTAATAATAAACTTTTCATTCATGTTAGCACAGATGAAGTTTATGGCTCTCTTGGAAAAGATGGTTTTTTCACTGAAAACACACCTTACGCTCCAAATAGCCCATATTCAGCATCAAAGGCAAGTTCTGATTTTTTAATAAGAGCTTATTTTAAAACATATAATTTCCCTGCAATAATAACAAATTGCTCCAATAATTATGGCCCATATCAATTTCCAGAAAAATTAATACCCCTGATTATTTATAATTGTCTCAATAATAAACCTCTACCAATTTATGGTGATGGTAAAAATATTAGAGATTGGTTATTTGTTCTTGACCATTGTAAAGCAATAGAAGTAGTTATGCTTAAAGGAAAAATTGGAGAGAAATATAATATTGGTGGGAATAATGAGATGGAAAACATTGAAATTGTTAGAAAAATTTGTTCTATTTTGCAACAAAAAAAGGAAAAAGGAGAATTAAAACAGTTTGAAAATTTGCCAGAAAGATTTGAGTCTCTTATAACCTTTGTTAAGGATAGACCAGGACATGATAGAAGATATGCTATATGTTCAAAAAAAATTCAGGAAGAGCTTGGCTGGACACCAGAATACAACTTTGAGAAAGGGCTGAATAATACAGTTCAATGGTATATAGATAACTTTAATTGGGTAAAAAATGTTATAACAGGTGAATATTTAAAGTATTATAAAAAAAATTATGGAAATTTATAAAACCTCTTGATTTTCTAACCTAATTAAGTTAGAAAAAGACATGCCTATATTTTTGTGGAAAGGTAAAAATAGAAGAGGCCAGGAGATTCAGGGTGAATTAGAAGCCCAGAATAAAGAAGAAGTAGAATCAAAACTCCGTTCTCAGGGGATTCTTCCTACTAAAATTAAAAAGAAACCTAAAGAGATAGAAATATCTTTTTTAAAACCAAAAGTTAAAATTAAAGATATAGTTATCTTTACAAGACAGATTACCACAATGATAGAAGCAGGGCTTCCTCTTGTTCAAAGCCTTGAAATCCTTTCAACACAGACGGAAAATAAAACATTTAGAAAAGTTCTATCTGATATTAAAGTTAGTGTTGAAAGTGGTAGCACTTTATCAAAAGCAATGGAGAAACATCCTAAAATTTTCAATACCCTTTTTGTTAATATGATAAATGCAGCAGAATTATCAGGTAATTTAGATGTTATTTTTACAAGGTTAGCCACTTTTATGGAAAAAACAATGGCATTACAGAGGAAAATTAAAGGAGCATTGTTTTATCCTGTTAGTATTATTGTGGTTGCTGCAATAGTTGTTGCAATCCTATTAATAAAAGTTGTGCCAACTTTTGCTTCAATGTTTTCTTCAGCAGGCCAAGCTTTGCCAATGCCAACACAAATTGTTATAAATATAAGCAATTGGTTAAGAGCATATATTATATATCTTGTTGTTGGAATTTTTATAACAGGTGTTGTTATTAAGCAGCTTTATACTAAAACAGCTTTTGGTAGAAAAATGTTTGATAAATTATTTTTAAAATTACCTGTTTTTGGGGATCTGATTAGGAAAGCAGCAGTTGCTAAATTTACAAGAACTTTAGGGACAATGCTCCAAAGTGGCGTATCTATTCTTGAAGCAATGGATATTACGGCTAAAACAGCAGGGAACGTTATTATAGAAGAATCAGTAAATAAAGCAAAAGAGAGCATCAAAGAAGGGAAAGATATTGCCACACCTCTTGCGGAAACCAAAGTTTTTCCACCAATGGTTGTTCAGATGATAGCAATTGGTGAAAGTACAGGGGCTCTTGATACAATGCTTTATAAAATAGCTGATTTTTATGATGATGAGGTTGATCAAGCTGTTTCTAATTTAACTGCGCTTATGGAACCAATGATTATGGTTGTGCTTGGAGGTTTAATTGGAGGATTAATAGTGGCAATGTATCTACCTATTTTTAAACTTGGAGAAACAATTTAAAGGAGAAAAAATGGTTAAAAAATATAAATTTTTTACAATATTGTTAGCAATATTTTTATGTGCATGTGCAGGTAAATATAATAAAAAAGTAAATTTTTCACCTGTGAAAAAGGAAGAGATAAAAAAGGCTCAAAATAAGATTAAGCCAAAGGAGAAAGTTGCAACATTAAATAAAAGCAGTGTGGATATTACACATGAGAAAAAGAATAAACCAAAAATAACTTTAAATAATGATATTGTTAAGGAATTTAAAATAAATAATAAAAAAGAGATTGAAAAAGAAGTATTATCAATTAATTCAAAGCTATTTATTCAGCAACCAATTAAAACAATAGTTAATAGTAAAGTAAAAAAATTTATTAAACTTTATTCATACAATAATGGGAGATGGCTTTACACTGCTTTTAAAAAAGGTCACAAGTGGTTGCCATATATGAGGGAGATTTTTAAAAAAAATGGTTTACCAGAAGATTTAATATACCTATCTTTAATTGAAAGCCACTTTAATCCAAATGCAAGGTCAAAAGCAGGAGCTGTTGGTTTATGGCAATTTATGAGAAGAACAGCAATTAAGTATGGATTAAAAGTTAATTGGTGGATAGATGAAAGAAGAGATCCTATAAAATCTACTGAAGCAGCTGCAAAATATTTAAAAGATTTATACAATATGTTTGGTTCCTATGACCTTGCAATGGCAGCTTATAATGCTGGTGAGTATAAAATTAAAAGATTAATCGAAAGGTCAAGAGAGCGTAATTTCTGGCATATTGCTAAAAAAAGGAGAGGTTTGCGTAAAGAAACCAAAGCGTATGTACCAAACTTTTACGCAGTGCTTTATTTAATTAGAAATAATGACACATTGCAATATATCCCAGAAAAGTGGCTTGATTATAATAAAAAAGATTTTACATTTGTCCAAATATCAAAGCCTTATTCTTTATTTAAATTTGCAAAAGAATCAGGTATTCCATTAAAAACACTTAGAGCACTTAATCCAGAATTGAAAAGATTCTGCACTCCTCCAATGTATGAAAATTATTTTTTGAAATTACCAAAAATTTATGAAAAAAAGGCTATTATCATTGCACAAAATATCAATAAAAACTACAGATTTACATTTAAACAGTATAGAATCAAAAGAGGCGATACTCTTATTTCAATAGCAAAGCGTTATGGGATTTATCCATACACTATTTTGAAAAAATTCAACAATATTAAAAATGTTAGAGCATTAAGACCTGGAATGAGAATATTGTTGCCTTATCCAGAAGAATATTCTGTTAAATATGCAAAAACACATAGATACAAGCACATTACTTATAGAAAAAAGCATAAAGTTTTTAAATATAAAGTTAAGAAAGGGGACAATCTCTGGAAAGTTGCAAGAATGTTCAATGTATCAATTTATAGAATCAAAAAAATAAATAAATTAAGAAATAAAACAATTTATCCTGGTGATATTCTTTTAATTAAGAAAAAATAAGAAAATCTTTTAATTTTTCCACAAACTGAGCAATTGTAAAAATATTTTTTAAACCAGCTTTCATACAATTAAGAAGTAATTGTTTTGAAATATTTTGATATACAAGCCCATAAAAATTAATTTTATACCTTGATGAAAACTCCCTGATAAACTTTACAAGAGGATACCTTCCAATTACTCCTGTATGAATATCTATAATCACATCTCTATTTTTTATTGAAGCTATATCTATGTTATTTCCATCAATAATTTCAAAATCGAACAACCTATCATATATTGTGTTCTGTAATTTTCTCTCAATAAGTTTTGGAAGATTTTCTATATTTTGAGTAATTAATGGAATTTTTATTGGCTTAAAGTAAGAATTTACATCCTCTTCATCAGACAGGAACATTACTTTGTTAACAAAAGTATCATATTTGAATGGTTTTATTAAAATATTTTTTTCTTCAAAAATTTCATTTAATTTTTCTGAATATGGCAGGCTTCTGTCAAATGTTAGTAATAAGCATTTATTTTTTTCAAGTATTAGAAATATATTTTTTAGCTCATCACTGTGACTGCCAGTGGGAGAATAGATTACCATATCAAAATTATCAATTTTAGTTGGTGATGGAAACTCTTCTGTTATCTCAGTTTTAAAATTCATTGCATTTAAGATAGTTTGCATTGAAAAATTAAAAGGAGAGCTATCAATAATGAGCACTTTTTTTCCATTTCCATCAAAAAGAGGAGTCTCTTTTAAAATAGTAAAATCAACAGGCTGGATAGTGATATTGGAATAGATTAAAATTTCTTTTATAATATCTTCTTGAAATTTTTTTTCAAGCACTATTTTGGAATAAAAAGGTTTATCTTTAAGGAAGTGAAGAATGCTTCCATCTCTGTAAATTATAATAAGAGGAGTGTATTTTATATTGTTTAATTTGGAAAATTTGTACCAAAAATTTTTATTTTCAGGTGTTAAATGTAAAATGATTAAATTTGCTGAAATATTTTCAAGCTGAGTGTAATCTTTTAATTTAATTATTGAAGTTAATGGAAAATGCTCAAAAATTGCTTTATAATTTTCCTCCTCTCTGTCAGATAAAATAATAATTTTGAAATTTTTAAAGCGCTCTTTGTTGTATTCTATTAAAGATTCTAACCATTCACCAATTGAACGCTTTGCAATTTCTCTTTTGCTATCTTTCTTTAAAATTTTAATTTTTATTTCAGTTCTTCTAATTAAAATATAATTTGTTAAAAGATTTTTAAATTTAGAATCTATTTCTAAAAACTCAAACCCAGCTCTATATTTTGATAAAATAACATTTCCATGAACAATTCTAACTTTACATTTTATAGATAGCTTTGTGTTTGGAAGTTTAATCTCTGTATTGATTATTTCACCTATCCTTAAACTACTTAAAGTGTTATCTTTGCTAAGTGTAAGGGAAAAGCCATTGAGACCAATATCTCTAACTTTAAATAAATTATCTTCGCCTTTTATAGAAAGAGTAATAGTTACAGGTTGTTGAACATAATCTGGAATAACTCTAATACTTCTTCTTCTCTGCAATCTAAGTAATGAATTAGGAAAATCAAGAGAGATATAAGTTCTACCTCCTTTTAGTGAAATATTTGTAACTTTTATTTCTGTTTTAAATTTTCCTCTTGAATTATTAAATGAAAGCTCATAAATATTTCCTGCTTTAAAATAGGATGTTATATCATCAGGAAATCTTATCAGCATTGCTTTGTTGTTTTCGCTAATTTGGAGTAGTGTACCTGAATGAGTGGTTTTGCCAGATTTTAACTTGAAAATATTTTCATAAATAAATGATTCAAAAATAAATTTTCTTATCTCAGATTGTGTGCCAACTTTTACAAAATGAATGCTTTTTTCAATCATTATGGATACCTCATATAAGAATCATTTTTTTTATCATGAAAATATATAAAATCAAATCTACTTTTATTGATATTTTTATAAATTTCTGTTGCTTTGTCAAGGCAGTTGTCACATATATTCTGCTCAAGGACTATTGCAAGGATTTTGTAAAAATCACCTGTTGATTCAACTGTGTAAAATGAATTGCAATTGGGACAGAGGAAAAGAGTTTCATATTGGTATTCAGTTATACCACTTTCATCATAAAAAACAGTTCGCTTTGTAGCTATGCTCTCTCTTTTTTTTATATGTTTCTCCTGTAATTCCTCTCTAAATTGCCATTTTGTCCATTGCTCCTGAACAATTTGCTTAATTCTCCTCATAATATCAACACTTTCTTCAAGTTTATCCCTGTTATAACCTGGCTCAATTACATTTGAAAAATCGAGCCCAGCCATTGCTAAAATTATTCCTGTATTAACATAGGGTAGGGCTCCTTCAACTGAATAACCCCCTTCTAAAACACAAATATCAGGAGATAATAGAGCATTTAACTTTGCATATCCAGTAGCAGTAAGGTTCATATTGGTAATTGGATCAGTAAAATGATTATCTTGGCCTGCGGAATTTACAATAATATCTGGCTTGAAATCTTCAAGAATTGGTAATACTAAATTTTCTATTACATATAAATATCCATTATCTGATGTTTTAGGTGGTAAAGGGACATTAATTGTATAACCGTATCCTTTACCAATTCCAAGTTCATTGGTAAAGCCACTTCCCGGGTAAAGTGTTCTACCGTCCTGATGAAGTGATATGAATAGAACATCTGGATCGTGGTAGTAAATATCTTGGGTGCCATCTCCATGATGGCAATCTGTGTCTATAACAGCAATTTTCTTTTTCCCAAATTTTTTTCTCAATTCTTCTATCATAACTGCTTCTATATTAATATTGCAGAAACCTCTATTACCATGGACAACTCTCCTTGCATGATGCCCAGGAGGTCTAACAAGTGCAAATGCTGAATTTGTTTCTCCATTGGCAACAATTTCTGCTGCTTTTAATGCTCCTCCTGCTGAAATTCTATGGGAAATTGTAGCCTGAGCATCTACATCTGGTATGCAAATATGAGCTCTGTTAATTTGCTCATTAGTAGCAATTAATGGCTTAAACTCCTTTATCCCATCAATATCAAATAGTCCTTCCTCTTTAATTTGATCCTGAGTGTAAAGTAATCTTTCCTCTCTTTCAGGATGAGTGGGAGAAATTGCCCAATCATAAGCTGGAAAAAAGATAATTCCAACACTTTTTTTGGTTTTAAGCATAATGTACCCTTTTATTATATAATTTTACATATTAATTTTATACTTATAAAATATTTTAAAAAAAAACAACAATAAACTTGCATTTTTTTCATGTTTCATTTAATAAATTAATAGAAATAGCTTAAATTTAATATAGTTGGAGATAACAATGTATGATAAGGACACACTTGGAGAATTTTTTGAGAAATTATCTAAAATAAGTGATTTAGAATTAACTGCTACTGAGCAAGAATTAGAGGAATCTCTGAAGATAGTAAATAAGTTTTTACATAAAATTGAAGAAAATATTAAAAAAGCTGAAGAAGAGGGTGATGAAATGCTCTATAACAGCGAACTTAATAAAAAAAATTTAGTTTTGCAAAAATTAAGAGAATTAGAAGCATTATCATTAAAAATAAAAAAGTAGGAGTTTAAAGATGTGGTTGTTGATTCAAAAAGGCGGGATTGTAATGTATCCCATTTTATTATGCTCTGTTTTAACATTTGCAATATTTCTTGAAAAATTGTGGAGCCTCAGGGAAGGAAAGGTTATTCCTGAGGATTTTGTTAAAGAGGTGGAGGATTTTATTAGAGTTGGGAAAAATAATGAAGCTATTGCTCTGTGCAGCACTTCCAAAAGTCCAATAGGCAGGATTATTTATTCAGGCCTAAAAAGGATAGGCAAACCAATTGAGGTTTTAAAAGAAGCTATTTCTGAGCAGGGCAGGCAAGAAGCAATATTTCTTGAAAGATATTTAACAACACTTGGCACAATAGCTGGAGTTTCACCCTTATTAGGTTTACTCGGAACAGTTACTGGTATGATTAAAACATTTAATGTCCTTGCAGTTAGTAAAAAATTGGGAGATCCAGGCCTTCTTTCATCAGGAATTTCAGAAGCATTAATTACAACAGCAGCTGGCTTGATTGTAGCAATTCCAAGTTTTATTCTTTATAAATACTTTTCATCTAAAGTTGATAGATTGGTGATTAAAATGGAAGGAATTTCACTTAATTTTATTGAAATTTTAAGGAGTAAAGATGGAATTTAAAAGACGAGAGAAAAATGATAGTTTCTCAATAGATATAGCACCACTTGTTGATGTGGTGTTTCTATTATTGATTTTTTTTATGCTATCCACAACTTTTGAAGTTAATCCAGGAATAAAAGTAAATTTACCAGAATCATCTGCCAAGGAGATACAGAAAGAAAAAAAAGAAATAAAAATAGTTATTACAAAGACAGGTACCATTTATTATAATGGCAAGATTGTGGATTTAAATGAATTAAAAAGAAGATTTAAAAGTATAAAAGATAAAAAAACTTTAATTATTATTGAAGCAGATAAATTTTCTTTTTATGGCAATGTAGTTTCAGTAATGGATATTGCAAAACAGAATGGTTTAAATAATTTTGCAATAGCTACCAAACAGAAAAAGTAATGAACAGACCTGTAGTTATTCGTGTTGTTGTTTATTCTATTATAATTATAATCATCTTAATTTACCTTTTTTTTAAAGATAAAGGGATAATAGAATATTATCATATTAAAAAAGAATATGTAGATATTCTAAATGCCAATAAAAATATGGAGAAGGAGAAGAAGCAGCTTAAAATTGATATTAAAAGGTTGAAAAGTGACAAAAAATATATTGAGAAAATTGCAAGGGAAAAGTATAATATGATTAAAGATGGAGAAATAGAGATTAAAATAAATAAAAAAGGAGGGGAAAAATGAGTTTTGAAAAACTTCTTAAATTTAGACCAGAAGGTTTTATAAAAAAATTTGGTGAAAACAATAAAGTTTGTGCAATAAATTTAAAAAAAATTATGGAAGTATTTAAACATGAAAATCTTATATTTATGGCATGCAATATTAGAATAAAACATGTTGTTCCAGGTATAATGAGAGCAGCAAATGAGCTTGATGCAATTGTTGGTTTTGAATTAGCCAAATCAGAAGGAGATTTAAATGGTGGTTATACAGGTCAAACACCAGATGTTTTTACTGAAATGCTTTATGAATATGCAGAGGAGACTAAATTTGAGCTTCCTTTTTTTATACATGCAGACCATATAACTATAAAAAAAGATACTCCTGAGGAGATAGAGACAGGAAGAAAGCTTATAGATGCACAGCTAAAAGCAGGGTTTACATCTTTTGCAATAGATGCTTCTTTTAATGAAATTCCAATAAATATCAGAATTACCACTGATCTTGCCCAACCAATTATAGAGCAGCATATTGGACTGGAGGCAGAAGTAGGTGAAATCAAAGGAATGGGAAAAGAGGGTGAGTATCTTACAACTGTTGAAGAAGCAACAGAATATATTAGTGGTTTGAAGGAAAACAATGTTCATCCTGATTTACTTGCAATTAATAATGGCTCCAAACATGGAAATTATGCTCCTGGTGAAGAAGTTCATATAGACCTACAACGTACCAAAGATATATATGAGGCAATTAAAAAATTTGATGTTGCAATAGCACAACATGGAATAACAGGAACACCTCTTCACCTTGTTGGTAAATTTGCAGATTGTGGAATTAGAAAAGGTAATGTTGGAACTTTATGGCAAAATATTGCCCATGAAGGATTACCAGAGGAGCTATTTAATGAAATGAAGACATGGGCTGAAAAAGAGAATAAAAATATTAAATTTGCAACAAAACAATTTAAAAAAGAGATAGATTCAATACCAGTTGAAAATAGAAAGAAGATAGAAGAAAAAGCATATGAAGAAGCAAAAGAATTTATAAAAGCTTTTAGAGCAGCTGGCACAGCAGGTAAACTTTTAACAAGTTTATAATGAGAATTATTGGAGGAAAATTTAAAAAAAAGGTTTTAACTTCTATAAAAAGTGGAGAGAAGTTAAGACCTACTTCAGATTTTGTCAGAGAAGCTATTTTTAATATTTTAGGTGAAAATATTACTAATAAAGTATTTTTAGAACTATTTGCAGGTACAGGAGCTGTATCAGTTGAAGCATTGAGTAGAGGTGCTAAAAAGGTTGTATTAGTTGAAAAGAATAGAAAAAATTTAAATTTAATAAAAAGAAATTTTGAGCTTTTAAATATTCAAAAAAGTGCTTATAGAATTATTAATAGAGATTGTTTTGATTTCTTAAATAACTTTGATGAAAGAGAAAATATTGATATAATTTTTGCAGATCCACCTTACAATAAAGGTTTTATACAGAGATTATTGAATAGCTTAAAGAATTTTAACAGGTTAACAGATGATAATTTAATAATATTAGAATGTTTTAAAAATGAACCATTTGATTTTCATAATATTTTTGAATTATTAAAAGAGAAAAAATATGGAGAAACCAAATTGATTTTCTTAAAGAAGAACTATTAGAAAGGAGAATAATGTGGAAAATGTTGCTGTTTATCCAGGCTCTTTTGATCCAATTACCAATGGGCATGTTGATATTATTTGCAGAAGCTCGATGATATTTGACAAAATTATAGTTTCTGTTGCAACAAATTATCAAAAATCACATCTTTTTACCCCTGAAGAGAGAGTTGCAATTATTAGAAAAGTTTTTCAAAATAATCCTAAAGTTATAGTTGATACATTTGAAGGACTGCTTGTTAAGTATCTTGACAAAATAAATGTAAAAGTAATTATACGGGGTTTAAGGGCTATTTCAGATTTTGAATTTGAATTTCAGCTTGCACAGATAAATAGGAAACTTAACAGTAAAGTGGATACAATTTATATGATGGCGTCAGAAGAAAATTTATATATTAGCTCTAAAATTGTAAAAGAGATAGCAATGTTAAATGGAGATATATCAAAGTTAGTTCCACCTTATGTTGAAAAAATTTTAAAAGAAAAATTTAATAGGGGGGATTAGATGCAGATTGGTGTTGTTAGTGATACCCATGGTGATGAGTTTTCATTTAAAACTGCAATGGAAAGGTTTTTCCAAAATGTAAACTTAATTATACATGCAGGGGATATTTTAAATCATGGTCCAAGAAACAAAATTCCTGATAATTATAATCCTGAAGCTTTATCAGAATATTTAAATAGCCTACCTGTTGATATTCTATTTTGCAAGGGTAATTGCGATAGTGAAGTTGATCAAATGATGATTAATGTACCAATAGCATCGCCATATCTATATCTTGTTTTAGAGGGAGTTAAAATTTTTGCCACACATGGTGACAAAAAATTGCCAGAAAAATTTTTAAAAAGTAGTGATATAATAATTTCCGGGCATACTCATAATTATAATTTAGAAAAAATTAATCGTACTGTTTATCTTAACCCGGGTTCACTTTCAATACCTAAAAATCATATAAATGGTACCTGCGCAATAATTGACCTTGATTCTAATATTATCAGCATTTATGACATAGAAAAGGAAGCTATTTTATCAGAGCTGAGAATATAAGCTAACTATTCTGCTCTGCAATTAATGATTCTATGTCAATATTGTTAATATCAAAATCTTCTGTTTCCTCATCTTCAATATCAAAAAGACAAATAAACTCTGTTTGCTCAATTGCAAGCTCAATGTAGAAAGATTTTTGCATTGCTGTTTTAAAAGAAATTCTTCTACATTGTGGTTTGGTTAAGTCTGAAGCAATTGAAATCAGTATAGAGTTGGAAATTGTTATAGCTTTAGGTTGATTATTCTTTACAGAGATTTTAAAAGTTTTTTCTATTTCTTGTCTAACTTTGCCTCCAATTTGATTAATAATTTCACCAAGGCTGTCAGTAACTTCATTTGAATTAAAGTTATGTGTAATTTCATCTTCAGGCATACCAAGATTTAACATGTAATTCCTATATATTTCAATTGCTGCATCTCCTGTGAAGTTAAAAATTACAAGACCTGAAAAATCACCAGAGAGTTGCATAAAGCAGCCAATATCAGGCTTTAAATATGTTGTAGGAATTTTTTGTATGGTTGGAGAAAAGGTAATATTTGAGTTAGTGTTAATTTCAATAATTTCTTTTGTACCAGAGCAAAATATTTTAGCTAACTCATTGATACTATTTTTTATTTTCATAAAAAACTCCTTGATTTTTTTAATATTATATAATAATTATAATTAAAATTCAATATAAATTAATTTTTTTTAAAAAAAAGCTTGACAAATCAAGGAAAGATCGCTATATATCCCCTCGTTTGAGGGGAAATAAAAAAAAAGGAGTCGCCCATGACAAAAGCTGATTTTATTTCAAAAGTAAGTGAAAAAACAGGTTTTAGCAAAAAAGATGCAGAAAAAGCAGTAAACGCATTTATGGACGTTGTTAAAGAAGCACTTCAAAACGGTGAAAAGGTTAGTTTGGTTGGATTTGGGACTTTTGAAGTTGTTGAAAGAGCAGAAAGAAAAGGCAGGAATCCTCAAACAGGCGCTGAAATTACAATTGCAGCTTGCAAAGCTCCAAAATTTAGAGCTGGTAAAGGACTTAAAGAAGCGGTATCTTAATATTCATTTATTTCCTTAAATCAACGGGCGGATAGCTCAGCTGGGAGAGCACCGGCCTTACAAGCCGGGGGTCACAGGTTCAATCCCTGTTCCGCCTATTTTTTTTACAATAAAGCGGGGGCGTAGTTAAGCTGGTTATAACGCCGGCCTGTCACGCCGGAGGCCGCGAGTTCGAGTCTCGTCGCTCCCGCCATTCCTTTTTTCCGTTCAAAAGGTTAGAATATGGATAAAATACTTCTCATTATTATATTTTTTGTTGTGGTATTTTATCTTTTCATTCACTTTAAAAAAGAGATTAAAAATAAAAAAAGCTGCAACAGCAACTGTGGCCATTGCAGCTATAATGTAGAATCTTGCTCAAAAAAAGAGAATGAAGTTAAATAATCTCCATCTCTTTCATTTTGGCTACCAATCCTTTTACTGATTCATAAGATTTCATTAATTGTGCTTTTTCATCATCAGTAAGATTAATTTCTATAACTTTTTCAACACCATTTCCACCTAATTTTACTGGCACTCCAATAAAGTATCCATTAATACCATATTCACCTTCAAGATAAGCAGCACATGGTAAGATTCTCTTTTTATCCTTCAATATTGATTCAGCCATTTCAACAACAGAAGCTGATGGTGCAAAGAAAGCAGAACCTGTTTTTAAATAATTAACAATTTCAGCGCCACCATTTCTTGTTCTATCAACTATTTTTTCTATTGTATCTTTATCCATTAGTTCAGTAATTGGAATCCCTGCAACTGTTGAGTATCTTGGTAGTGGAACCATTGTATCACCATGTCCACCTAAAACAAAAGCATTAATATCTTCAACAGAAACATTAAGTTCTTCAGATATAAAAGCGCTCATTCTTGCAGAATCTAAAACACCTGCCATTCCCATTACTCTATTTTTAGGGAAACCGCTAACTTCTTTGGCAACATAAACCATTGCATCAAGTGGATTGGAAACAACAATTATAAAACAGTTTGGTGAGTATTTAACTATTTGCTCAGTAACTGATTTTACAATTTTGGCATTAGTTGCAAGAAGATCATCTCTGCTCATGCCAGGTTTTCTTGGTAATCCTGCTGTGATTATAACAATATCAGAATCTTTTGTGTCTTCGTAATTATTTGTACCAATTATTTTACTATTAAATTTTTCAACAGAGGATGCTTCATACAGATCAAGGCCTTTTCCTTGAGGAACACCTTCTACAATGTCTATTAAAACAATATCACCAAGCTCTTTAGATGCAGCCCAATGTGCTGCTGTGGCACCAACAAAACCTGCACCAACAATTGTAATTTTTTTTCTCTTGAACATCTGTTATTTCCTCCTTCTAAGAATTTTCTTTTTTCTCTGAAGATTTTAAAAGCTTATATTCCAGAGAATCTACAAGTGCCTGCCAGCTTGCTTCTATAATATTTTCAGAAACACCAACAGTTGTCCACTTGTCTTCACCATCTTCAGATTCTATTAACACTCTTGTTAGAGCTGCTGTCCCTGCATCAGGAGACAGAATTCTAACTTTATAATCACTTAATCTAACTTTTTCAATAACAGGATATATGGTTTTTAATGCTTTTCTAAGAGCATTATCAAGAGCATTTACTGGTCCCTGACCCATGGCAGCTGTGTGCTCTATTTTATCTCCTACTTTTATCATAATGGTTGCTTCTGTAATAGGAGTCCCAGAATCTTTAATTTTTTCATCTATAACCCTAAATCCAATTAAATCAAAAAATTTATGATAATCACCACTTGCCTTTCTTGTGAGTATTTCAAAAGAAGCGTCTGCACCTTCAAACTGAAACCCTTTGTTTTCTAAATCTTTCACTTTATTTAAAATCTCTTTCGTTAATTCACTTTTTTCATCTATTTTAAGTCCAAGTTCTTCAGCTTTTGCAAAAATATTGCTCTTACCAGATAGGTCAGATACAACAACTCTCCTTTTGTTACCCACAAGCTCTGGATTAATATGCTCATAAGTTTCAGCAGCTTTTAACACTGCACTAACATGCACTCCACCTTTATGAGTAAAAGCACTAATGCCTACAAAAGGTTGATGTCTGAAATGTCTTTTATTTAAAATTTCATTTACAAATCTTGATAGCTGGGTAAGTTTTTTTAAGGATTCTTTACCTTTTAAGCATTCTTTTCCCATTTTTAAAATTAAATTAGGAATAATTGAGCATAGATTTGCATTACCACATCTTTCACCAAAACCATTAATTGTTCCTTGAACCATCTTAATACCAGATTGCACTGCAACAAGGGAATTAGCTACTGCAAGCTCACCATCATTATGTGTATGAATTCCAAGATTTACTTTATCATTAATAAAAGGTTTTATCTTTTCAATAATTTCACTAATTTCATGAGGAAGGCTACCACCATTTGTATCACAAAACACAATCCAGTCAGCACCAGCATCAATGGCTGATTTTATTGTTTCAATAGCATATTTTTCGTTTTTTTTAAAACCATCAAAGAAATGTTCTGCATCATAGATAACCTCATCATGATATTTTTTTAAATATCTGATTGTTTCATTTATTATTTCCAGATTCTGCTCTAATGATATTTTTAATGCTTCAGTTACATGGAAATCCCATGTTTTACCAAAAATAGTAACAACTGGAACCTCTGCTTTTAGTAAAGATTGAATAGAGGCATCATTTTCTATTCTATTATCAGCCCTTTTTGTGCTTCCAAAAGCAACAAGCTTAGAATGTGAAAGATGCTCATTTTTCATTTCCTGGAAAAAATCCATATCTTTAGGATTGGAACCAGGCCATCCACCTTCAATATAATCAAAAAACATTTCATCTAATTTTTTTGCAATTTTTATTTTATCTTTAGCTGACACAGAAATATCTTCAGCTTGAGTACCATCTCTTAATGTGGTATCATATATTTTTATTGATGTCATTTTATTCTCCATTTTTTCCAAGGTTAAAACCATCATGTAAGATTCTTACAGCAAGCTCTGTATATTTCTCTTCTATTACACAAGAAATTTTAATTTCAGAAGTGCTAATCATTTGAATATTAATATTCTCATTAGCAAGAAGTGTAAACATCTTAGAAGCAATTCCATAATGACTACGCATACCAACTCCAATAACAGATACTTTGGATATTCTATCATCACCTTTTACCTCTTTTGCATTTATCTCTTTAGCTATTTTTTTTGTAATGTCCATTGCTTTCTGAAAGTCTACTTTTGATACAGTAAAGGTGAGATCAGTACATCCATTTTCCTCTGAAATGTTCTGAACAATCATATCAACATTAATATTATTTTCTGCTATAGAATTAAAGATTTTAGCTGCTATACCAGGATGATCCGGGATTTTAATTATTGATATTTTGGCTTGATTTTTGTCATAAGCAACTCCAGTTATCATAGCATCTTCCATTTTTTCATCCTCCTTGCAAACAATTGTTCCTTCTTTATCATTAAAAGAGCTTCTAACGTGCAACTTAACGTTATATTTTTGAGCAAATTCAACTGAACGTAGTTGCAATACTTTTGCACCAAGACTTGCGAACTCAAGCATCTCTTCATAACTTATAATATCTATTTTTCTTGCATTACTACAAATATGGGGATCAGTTGTGTAAACTCCATCTACATCAGTATAAATATCACATCTGTCAGCTTTTATTGCTGCTGCAATTGCAACTGCACTTGTGTCAGAGCCTCCCCTGCCAAGTGTTGTAATATTGCCAAATTTATCTTTACCTTGAAAACCTGCAACTACTGCAATTGTCCCCTGATTTATTGTGTTTAAAATATTGTCAGGTTGAATGTCTAAAATTCTTGCTTTTGAATGAATGCTGTCTGTTATTATAGGAACCTGGAAACCGAGAAATGATTTGGCATTGTAACCAAGCTTTTTTAAAGCAAGGGATAGAAGCCCTATGGTAACCTGCTCACCTGTAGAGATAATAACATCATATTCTCTATCATCAATTGCTTTTTCATCTACACTTAAAGCAAGGTTAACCAATCTATCAGTTTCTCCAGACATTGCAGAGACTACCACAACTACTTTGTTACCCCTTTTTACTTCATTTATAACTTTATTAGCTACATTAAAAATTTTTTCAATAGTGCCAACTGATGTGCCTCCAAATTTTTGTACAATTATTCCCATTTATTCCTCCAGAGAATGAATACATATAGATTTATTTTAATATAGTTAATTTTCTACTGTTAAAATCAAGATACTCTATCTTTATTAAATTTGTAGCCATATCAATACATTCAGGTATATTATCAATCCACTCAATAATAGAGATATTACCACTAAAGAAGAAATCCTCATACCCTATTTCTTCTAATTCTTCAATACTTTTTAATCTGTATAGATCAAAATGATAAACTTTTAATGATTCATTAATTAGATACTCATTAATAATAGTAAAGGTTGGGCTGCTAATTTCTGATATATCACCACCTAAAGATTGCACCATGAATTTGGTTAATTGTGTTTTGCCAGTTCCTAAATCACCAATTAAACCAACAATTGAGCCTGGTAGAAGTTTTTTTGCAAATTTATTGGCAAAAGCTTTTAGCTCAGTTAAATTATTAATAATTTCCATAATACCATGAGGGATAACTTTTGTCTGAATTATCATATGTTACCTGAAAAGTTTTGCCAGTTTCAATATTTTTAATGAAAATTTGTCTATTAAAACCTATTTTTCTGGTAAATAGCAAATATTTCCCATCTTTAGAAACAGATGGAAATTCCTCAGAAAAATTTCCAAAAGTTAATTGTTCATAATGCATTTGACCAACACTCATTCTGCAGATTTTAAATTTTCCATTTATTAAAGAAGCAAAATAAATATAAGTATCATTATAACCCCACGACGGGTATGCACAATATTTAGAAGTATATGTCAATCTTGTTGTAATATTTTTTACATTATCGTAAATGTATATTTGAGGTGTGCCTGTCCTGTTTGAGACAAAAGCTATTTTGTTTCCACTGTGAGACCATACAGGTGAGGATTCATTAAAAATATTATCAGTAATTTCTTTAATGAGATTGCCGTTTTTGTTGAAAATTCCTATTTCAGAATCTCCACCTTTTTCAAACATTGCAACAATTTCTTGATGTTGATTAATATCTGGTGAAGCTGAAAAATTACCAGCTTTAATTAACAATTTAACATAACCAGTAACAAGGTTTTTTACAAATATTTCAGGGCTGCCATTTTGAAACGATGTAAAATAGAGATAATTTTTAAATATCTTGGGGCTAATATTAATAGTGTTATTTTTAATTAATTGTTGAACTCCCTTTCCATCATAGTCCATTAAATATATCTGTTTAAGCCCAGTTTTGTTGGATACATACAATATTTTATCCTCAAATATACCTTTTGTCCCAGTAAGAGTCTCCATAATATTATTGCTGATTCTATGGGCAATTTTTCTGTATAAAGATTTTTTCCCATAAAATCTTTTATACAAATTATTTTTCTTTAAAAATATATCATATATTTTAACTGTAACATATATTTCATTACTATTTAAAGGGCTTTTACCAACCTCACCACTGATTATAAATTCTGCTTTATTAAATGCTTTTAAAATTTCTTGTGGGAGTGTAAATTGAAAAACATTTGTTTTTTCCCATTTAAATATATTAAAATTGTCAGAAAAATTAAGGTCATTATTGATTATATTAAATACTTTACTTGATAGAGCGTTTAAATTATTCTTTGCTTTAAATTTTACAAGACAGATTGGAATTTTACTCTTCTGCTTTGCGCTAACATCTATATCAATTTGTAAATCTGCATGTAAAATATTTAGAGGAAATATAATGAAAATAAATAAAATAATTAATTTTTTAAAAAACATTTTATACTCCTTATTAATTTATTGCCCAGGTGGTGTTAATGTTAAAATTATGTCAATATATTTGTCATCAATTACTGGTGGTAATGGAATTCTATGCATGTTTAATTTTTCTATTGCAATAAGTGCTGAATCATTAAAATATTTATTTTTTGATTTTTCCAAAACAATTGGTTTGCCAATAATTTTACCTGATTTGTCAACTCTTAATTTGATTTTAATTTTTAAATATGGCAACTCATCATCTTTAATAAATTTAGGAAAATTCCATAAAGATTGTATCAAATTTTTTATTCTATTGCTATAAAAATATGCAGCTTCTTGCTTTAATCTTTTTCTTTCCTCCTCTTTTTTTAATAACTCTTGCTTTTCTTTTTCTCTTTTTTTAATCTCAGCTATTTTTTTCTTTATTGCAGAAAGATCTAATTTTTCAACTTTTTTTACTTTCTTTTTAGGTTTTGTTTTCTTTATTTTATTGGGTTTTTTCTTTGTTTTTTCTAAAGTAACAGTTGTTTCTTTCTTTTTAACTTTTTTTATTGTAGGTTTATTTTTATTAATATTTTTTACAGTTTTACTTATCTCTTTTTTTTGATTTTTTACAACCTTTGTTTTAGGTTTTGGCTTAGGCTTAGGTTTAGGTTTGGGTTTAGGTTTGGGCTTGGGTTTAGGCTTAGGCTTAGGTTTAGGCTTAGGTTTTGGCTTGGGTTTAGGTTTAGGTTTAGGCTCAGGCTTTGTTATAATAGGTTTAGGTTTTAGAGTCTGTTTCTTTTCAGGTTTGTTTATTATTTTAATAAATTTAACTTTGGTTATATTCTTTTTTAATTTAATGTTTTGAAAATTTGAAAATAGAAAAAAAGAGGGTTTAAACTTAAAAATCAGATAAATGTGTAAACATAAAGAAAATATGAGGAAAAAAATTAGAGTATTATGATTTTTCATATTATACCTTAAATATTTTTTTCTGTGATTAATATAATTGAATAAGCAGCAATTCCTTCTTCTCTTCCAGTAAAACCCATTTTTTCTGTGGTGGTTGCTTTTAAATTTATTGCAGAACTATGAATCTCTAAAACTTTTGATAATTTTTCTTTTATTTTAAGTTTAAACTTTGCTATTTTTGGTTTTTCACAAATTAGGGTCATATCTATATTGGAAATTTTAAATTTATTTTTTAAAAATTTTTCATAAACTGTTTTTAAAAGTAGAATACTGCTAATATCTTTATATTTTTCGTCAGAATCAGGAAAAAGTTCACCAATGTCACCATTACCAGTAGCACCAAGAATTGAATCTATTAACGCATGAGTAAGAACATCTGCATCTGAATGTCCTATCAGTCCAAGGTGAAAAGGGATTTCTACACCACCTAAAATAAGTTTTCTATTTTCCCCAAACTTATGAACGTCAAATCCAAGGCCTATTTTATTCATTTTTAAACCATAATAAATCTTCTTTTGTTGTTATTTTAATATTTTTTTTATCTCCTTGGATAACTTTTACATTTTTTCTAAAATACTCATATACCTGTGCATCATCTGTAAAATTAATGTCAAGTTGCACTGCTTTTTTATAAAGATTTATAATATCTTTTTTAAAACCTTGAGGCGTCTGTATTCTTACGTATCGCTCTCTTTTAACAGTACCAACAACAAAATTTTTAGAATCCACTATTTTAAGTGTCTCTTCTACATTTATTCCTGGCACAACACAGCTGTACCTGTCAAGTGAATTAATAATATCAGTAATTAATTCATAACTTACAAATGGTCTAACACCGTCATGTATTAATATTTTGCTTTTATTGTCAAGAGAATCTTCTATTGCAGTTAAGCCGTTATAAACAGAGTGCTTTCTCTCTTTTCCTCCTTTTATGACACTTTTTAATTTGTTGAATCTATATTTTAAGTAACCCTCTATTTTCAAATCATCTTCTGGCAGTACCAAAATAATTGAGTTGATTAATTTGTGAGTATTAAATTGCGAAATTGTTTTTTCAAGAATGGTTTCAGTATCTATCTTTAAAAATTGTTTTTTAACAGTATTAGAAAATCGTTTCCCTGCTCCACCAGCTACAATAACAGCATAGTTCATTATTTTATTCTGGTAAAAATCATTCTCCCTGCAGTTGTCTGCAAAATACTTGTAACTATAACATCAAGCTTCTCACCGATTCTATATTTACCATCCTCAACAACTACCATGGTACCATCATCAAGATAACCAATCCCCTGTTCTTTTTCTTTACCCTCTTTAATAATTTGTATATTCAATGTTTCTCCTGGTAAAACTACAGGTTTTAATGCATTGGCAAGAGCGTTTAAATTAAGAACTTCAACACCCTGAACCTCTGCTAATTTGTTTAAATTATAATCATTGGTAATTATTTTTGCATCTAATTTTTGAGCAAGTAGAATTAACTTGCTGTCAACTTCTTTAATTTTTGGAAAGTCTTTATCAGTAATTTCAACATCTACATTGGTTTGCATCTGCATTCTTTTGATAATGTCAAGCCCTCTTCTACCTCTAACTCTTTTGAGAGAATCTGATGAGTCAGCTATATGTTGAAGCTCAATTAATACAAATTGTGGAATGAGAAGTGTGCCATCAATGAAACCTGTTTCACAAACGTCAGCTATTCTTCCATCAATAATAACACTTGTATCAAGAATTTTAATCTTACCTTTCTGTTTTTTCCCTTTTAAAATTTCTTGCAGGTCAAACTCTTCTCCTTTTTTCATACCAACAGAAATACCAATGTAGAAAATAAGAATTTGAATAAAAGTAATTACATAATTGTAAATTTTTTCATTTAATATAAAAGTAAGGTCATTTTTCGTAACGAGCCTACTGATAATAAGTCCGAGAAATGCACCTGCAAGACCACCAATTAATTTTTTTAATGTAGTTCTTTTTAAATATTCAATTGCAAAGTATGATAAAAAAGAAGTAATTATACTTCCTATAAAAGCTGCAAATGTGTATGTGTTGTTATGAAAAAATTGATTAAATAGAAGTGTAATTGATGCTACATATAGGGTATAAAATAGCAGGTATCCTAACTGTTGCAATTTAACCTTCTTTTATTATTTTATTAATTTTTTCTATAATATCTTCCTGAGCCTTACCTGTAACAAAAGATATTTCTTGTGAAATAAGATTAATTGCCATTTCAAACATTCTCTTTTCACCAAATGAGAGCTCTTTAGTTTTTCCAAGAACCACTAAATCCCTGAGTACAGAAGCTACTTCAAATATAGAGCCACTTTTTAATCTTTCATTATAATCTTTAAATCTTTTGTTCCAGGTAATATTCTCAATTTTAATATTTTGTTCTTTTAATATTGAAAAAACTTTACCAATCTCTTCTTCTGCTATAAGATCCCTCATACCTGTAATTTTCAGGTTTGAGGTGGGAACCATAATTTTGAGACCAGAATCTATTATTCTCATTATGTAAAAGGAAAGAGTTTCACCATTTATTTCTTTCTTTTCAATAGCTTCAATCTCACCTACACCATGTCCTGGATAAACTGCTTTGTCACCAATCTGGTATTTTGACATTTACCTCCCCTTAAATAAAAAAAATGTAAATATTTAATAACATAATTAATATTAAAAATCAACTGTTTATAATTTATGTAAAATTATCTACTTATATAATGAAAAAAAGAATATTTTTCTTGACTTAAACCTTTTAACATGCAATAAGCTGTTCTCGAGATTTATTGACACCCTATCAAAAAACTTTTCAATAAATCTTACCGAATTTAAAAAAGAATGGAGAAACAATGGAGAAATTTAGAGAATTAGGAATTTCAGAGAGTAATTTAAAAACATTAAGAGAGAAAGGATTTAAACAACCAACAGAGATTCAGCAATTAACAATTCCAGTATTACTTGAAAAGAATTGTGATATTATTGCACAAGCACAAACAGGCACAGGTAAAACAGCAGCTTTTGGTTTACCTTTACTTGAAAAAATAGAGGGTAACGGTATAGAAGCTCTTATTCTCGCTCCTACAAGGGAGTTGGTATTGCAAGTTTGTGAAGAGATAAATTCATTAAAAGGTAGAAGAAGAATTTCAATAATACCAATTTATGGTGGTCAATCAATAGATATTCAACTAAAAAAATTAAAGAGAAATATTTCTATTGTTGTTGGCACACCTGGAAGAATACTTGATCATTTGAAAAGAAAAACATTGAATCTTTCTAATTTAAAATATTTTATACTTGATGAAGCAGATGAAATGTTAAACATGGGGTTTATTGATGATATAGAGAAAATTTTTAGCTATACTCCTACTAATAAGAGAGTAATGCTTTTTTCTGCTACCATGCCTCGACCTATTCAGAAACTTGCTGAAAAATATATGAATCAGTATGAATTTTTAAAAACCAGTACAGAAATTTATACTGACCTAACAAAACAGTACTATTATGAAGTTGCACAGAAAGATAAGTTTGAAGCACTTACGCGGATTATTGATTCAAATGATAAAATGTATGCTCTTATTTTTTGCCAGACCAAAGTAGAAGTTGATAGATTATCCAAGCAACTTGTTGAAAATGGTTACAAGGCATCAGGTCTTCATGGAGATTTAACGCAGAAAATGAGAGAGGATACTTTAAATAGATTTAAGAATAAGAGGATTAATATTTTAGTTGCAACAGATGTTGCAGCACGAGGTATTGATATTCTTGATTTAACGCATGTGATTAACTATTCTGTCCCTCAAAATCCAGAAATATATGTTCATAGAATAGGTAGGACTGGAAGAGCAGGGAAAGAAGGTATTTCTATTACTTTTGTTACAAGAGAAGAGAGGGGTAAATTAGAATTTATTAAAAGAATAACTAAATCTAAAATTTTAAAAGGTCAATTACCATCATCAAATGAGTTGTTTAAAATTAAAAAGAGAAAGATAACAGAAAATATATTGCAAGAATCTTGTGACAAATTTTATGTTAAATGGGCAGAAGAACTTTTAAAAGAAAATGACTCCAAAGAATTAGTAGCTTCTATTTTGAAAAATGCTTATAAAAAACATTTTAGAAACAGCTATAAGAGTTTGTCTAAGTTTAAAAAAGATAAAGATGAAAAAATGAGGCTATTTATAGCTAAAGGTAGATTGGCAAGAATGGATAAAATTAAGTTAATTGAGTATATTTCATCAAAAACAGGAACTCCAAAAGAATATTTTGAAGATGTGGTTGTTTTTGACAATTTTTCATTTGTAACAGTGCCAGCAATTGAAGGAGAAGTTATTTTAAAAGCTTTTAAAAATGTAAAAAATCAGAGAAGACCTGTTATTGATAAGGCCAAATAATAAAAAAGCTCCCAGAAGGGAGCTTCTCTATTAAAAATTCCATTGAAATTTTAAAGTTCCAAGAAAACCTTCCCAGGGTAGTTGTGTTGATTGAGTAGTTTCAGAAATCAGATAATTGTATTTTTCATTTGTAATATTTTCAAGAGTTAAAGATATTAACCCTTTCTTGTTAAATAGGCTTTTTTCAATGTAAAAAGTTGGAATAATAAAATCATCTCCAAATTTTTCACCAAAATCATTATCTTTCTCATTTTGAGAAACAAACCATAAAACAAATTGTGCTTTAATTCCATCAGGATTTGTGTAGGCTAACATTATATTGGCGGAGTAATCATCTCTTTTTCTCGAAGGATTTTTAACTTTAAAATTTTTGTAATTTAAACTTAATGCAAGTGCAAAATTTTTTGATAATAAAGTGTTTAAAACAAATCTGGCATTATTGAATTTCTCATTTCTCCACGATGCAAGACCTGTTTTGTCAAAAGGATAAGGGGTGAATACGTATGGATACCGCCTTGTTACTCTTGATAGCTCAATTCTTGTAAAGATTTTTTCGGACCAATTTCTATCCCAACCAATTCCATAAAATCTCGTCCATGTACCTGGATAAACTCCAACTACTTTTTTAAATCCTGCAATTTCTACTGGCTGAAGGCTACCGCTCAAATAATGAGGTTGAATTTCTTGAAAATAGGCTGTTCTGATTATATCCTTTTTGGTTAAATTATATACAAATCCTATTTCAGGTAATATCTTCTCTTTTTCTTTATAACCTTTACTTGATGTCCAGATATTATCAAGAAAACAGTATGATAATCCACCTGTGATAATAGCTTTTGAATGTTTCCAAATATCTCTAAAATATATTCTTCTTTCTTTTTTTGTTGATCTAATAGAGAATTTATCTGGAGTAATGTTCCAGAAAATAGGGTAGTAATAGGTTGTTCTTGGATGTTCGAGGTTATTTTCTAATGAGCCACCAAAAGAAATTCTATGTTCAGATACTCTGTAAAGTTCTAAAAATTCAAATCTCCATGTATTTGAATGATATTTGCTATTAATTTCTTTAAGATAAGAATAATGCAATGGATTTTCTAATTCTGAATTGCTATCTGTACCTATTGCCTGAATATTAACTAATAAGTTTTTTCCAGCTCCCTGTCTCCAATGATATCCTAAATCAACTGACCAGTAGTCCATATTTTTGTCAATATCTTCAGTGGGAATTTTATGAAAAACCCAGGCATTTAAATCACCTTCATCTCTATGACCAAGTGTTGATGAAAAAAAGAGCTGATGATTTTCAGATAAATCACCTTTTAATTTAATAAATCCTTGCTTAACCTGCTCATCAGAATTGCCTCTTGGGCCATCTGTATAGTGATAAATTGCATCAGTGTAAAAAGCAACTTTTTTTGAACCACCTTCAATAAATCCACCTGTGTTTACTGTTTCATCATTACCAACCATACCCCACAAACTTCCTTTTATCTGGGGTATTTCCAACAAACTTTGATAACTTGTGTAAGTTATATAGGTATTGGAGTTAACTGGTTGTAAAAGTTGTGCTCTTTTAACATCACCAAGAGTTGCTGGATCTATTTCTTTGCCTGCAACAGCTTCTGTAGCTCTAAATAGGTAAGCACCACTGTTACTTGGGTCATTCCAAACTGCAAGATCACCAGTGGCTTTTGCCCATTCATTTAAACCCATTTCAGATAGAGAGTAGGCAAGACTAACATTTTTAATAGCTCTATCCTCATCAAGTAAAAACCTTGACCTTGTAGCAAGAAGATTGTCATTTAATTTAATTGCTTTTTGAATTTCTTCAATACCTTCTCCATCTCTATATTCATCAGCAAGAATTATTGATAAATATAAATGAGGAGTTGGATCATTTGGGTCAAGCTGCATAGCTCTTTTTAATTCAATCTCTGCTTCATGCCTTTCTCCAATTTCATAAAGAGCTTTACCAAGATAATTATGGGGATATGCAGCAAATGGATCAAGTAAAGATGCTTTTTCCATTTCAGCAATACCTTTTTTAAATTGTCCCAAACTAAAAAAAGCTATCCCGAGTCCTAAATGGGAAGTGCCAACAGATGGATTCATTGAAATTGCTGTATTAAATTCAGACATAGCTTCTTTTAACTCTTTTTTTATTAAAAAGAGATAACCCTTTACAATGTGTATTCTGGCATCATCTTTACCTTTAAATGAATTAATAAGTTTAAATGCATCTGAAATTTTATTTAATCCAAGTAATAATTCAGCTTTTCTCAATAGAGCAGGGATTGATAATGAATCAATGCTGTATGCTTTATTTGCATAAATTAATGCTTTCTGAAATTTTCCTTCTGATTGTAGCACTGTTGCCATTGCAACGTTAACAGAAGCACTATTAGGATTTAATTTGTATGCTTTATTAATCAGATTTTTAGCCTTTTTTAAATTACCAAATGCCAATTCTTTAACAGAATCCTTAGCTAACGTTAAATAGTTAGTTTTTAAATTTCTCTCTTTTGGCCCCACAATATTAGGAGTGATAATTAGCCATTGTGCAGAAAGCTCTGGTTTTGCAAGTAGTGTGATTTTAGGAGCTTTACCCTGCACCGTTTCAGCAACTTCACCTCTATTTATAACTACGCTGCCTTTATTATTGAAGCATTTTACCTTCCCCTCAAGTACAGTAACATCACTTTTTTCACTATTTTTATTAAAAGCTATAACCATCTCTGTACCTCTAATACTCGCTGTAACAACTGGTGTTTCAAAAATAGGCTTAGACCCTTTTCTTTTGTTTCTAAACCAGATTTTACCTTTTAAAAGTTTATTGAGCCCAGTTCTTATAGGTAAAACTCCTGGAGCACTTCCAGACCTTTTTAAACAAAAAATAGAATTTGATTTAATTCTTATTTGAGAATGATCATTTAAAAGAAGGGCAGCTTCAGATTTTGCATCAGTCCTTATGCAAGTGCCTTCTTTAAGCATTTGTTTTAAAAAGACATTTTTCCATGTTTCTCCATTATCTGTGGAATAAAGAACTTTTCCTGAAAAGAAAATTATTTTGCCAGCATTTTCAGAAGAGAAAGCTTTAATTGAAAATGAAAAAAGGATAAAAGTTAAAAAGAGAAAAATTTTTAAGTTTTGTTTCATTATTAACTCCTTAAAATTATTTTGTTGTCATTTTCCAGATTCCATCCCAAGTTTCTGGCTCATTTTCCATTAAAATTTTGCATCTGTTAAAGAATAGCTGTGAAGGCCTGTCATCTGGGTAAAGTTTTAAAATTTCTTCAAAGATTTTTAATGCATCACTCCAATTTCCTTTTCTGTAAAGATTTAATCCTTCAAGAGATTTATGGAATAGTTCATTTAATTTTGCATCAACTTTACCTCTTTTTACTAAGTGGAAAATTTTTACAGGTTTCAGTTTCCCTTTTACTTTAACCAGGTCAAGCTCTCTAAATGTAAACTCTTCTGTAACAGCATTTTTAGTATTTTCACCAACAATTATTGGCACTCCATACTCTTTTGTTAATCCTTCAAGACGAGATGCCAGGTTAACTTCATCACCAATAACAGTATAGTCAAAATGTTTGTATGAGCCAATGTTACCAACTACCATATCACCACTATTAATACCAATACCAATTTGAGGTTTATTCAAACCTTCTTTAATCCATAGTGGAGCAACTTCATCAAGAGCTTCTATCATTTCAAGAGCTGTAATACAGGCTGCATCAGCATGATCATTCCTTGTAATTGGAGCACCATAAACAGCCATAATTGCATCACCAATATATTTGTCCAGAGTACCATTATTTGAAAAAACTTTATCAGTCATTTTCCCAAGATAATCATTTAATAGATAAATTAATGTTTCTGGTGAAATTTTTTCTGATAAAGATGTAAAACCTCTAATATCAGAGAAAAGAACAGTTAGAAATTTTTTCTCGCCGCCAAGGTTTAATAAGTGAGGATTTTTCAATACTTGCTCTACAACAGCTGGTGGCACATACCTGTCAAAAGCACCTCTAATTTTCTTTTTCTCTTTATAAGTTGAAAAATAACCTGTTAATCCCCAGCCCACACCACTAATTGCAAGAGTAAATAAAGGTACTCCCATATGAAGAACAATTCCCTGGGTTAAAAATAACCATATTGAGATACCACTAATGAATATTATTAAAGAAATAACAGTAACAGCCAATCTTATAGGATATTTTCTAAAAAATATTGGAATAGATACAATAATTGCAAAAATAAAAAAGAGTAATGGAGAATCTACTTCTTTTAAAGGGAGTCCTTCCAATATTGTTGCAACAGTGTTAGCATGAATTTCAACACCAAACATATTTTTTCTGCTAAATCTAAAAAAAGGTGTTGGGAAAGAATCCACAGCACTTCTTGTTACTTCAACAGCAGCATCTGAGGCTAAACCAACAAGTACAATTTTATTTTTAAAAAAATTATCAGGTAAATATTTTTTTCTATTTAAAACTTGATAATATGAAACAGTGGTTATACTTCCAGAGGCTCCTGCAAAATTGATTAAAAAAGGTTGTAGAGAGTAGAGGTCTCTGTTTAACCATTCATTCTGCTTTTTAGGTGAAAATGAGAGTAGTGCTGCTGCAAAAGATAAAGTGGGCATATTATTAATTATCAATCTACCATGACGAATAATTCCATCAGGATCAGGAAAAAAGTTTACCAGAGCAACAGAGCTTGCTGCATTTGCGAGCTCCTGTAAAGGTTGAACAAAAATTGTCTGGGAATAGCCTTTCCTTTTAACCTGACTGATACTTGCTCCAAGAACAACATTACCAGCTTTTTTAATTGCTTTTTCAAATTTTAAATCATCACCTTTATATTTGGAAGGTTCAACAAACATTATATCAAAAGCAACTACTTTTGCACCTGCTTTTTTCAATTCAGAAATTAATTTTCCATGAAAGCTCCTTGGCCATGGCCACTGCTTGTTAATTTCTTGAAATGATGGTTCATCAATTGCCACAACAATAACATTTTTGTTAGGTTGTATATTACCTCTTATTGTGTAGAGTAAGTCTATCCAAGAATAGTTTAAAGTCTCTCCAAATTTAAAATCAGGGGCAAAGAACAGAAGCATTATAGGCAGCAATAAACCTATTGTAAAAAAAAATATTTTTTTAAAGTTGTCTTTTGCCCATTGCAACATACTATTCTTTTAACCCATAAATAATTTGTGCACCATATTCAGTGTACATTTTTACATCTAATATACTATCTTTGTTAAAATCTCCACTCTCCCATGCTGCACCAAATTCATCCTTGTTTGCTTTATACCACTGGTATTTATCACTCTCAAGTTGCGAATATGGAGTAACTAAATAATCAGCTTTAAATTTAAAAGAGTTGTTTATTGTTATTACACCTGTATCTCTATTTATATTGTAATTGCTTCCAAATGCATTATCTAATTCTTTTATTAGTATATCAAATGATGCTGTCAGAGGAGGTAAAGTTTGAACGCTATTATCTGTATATTTTACAAGATAAGCAAACGATGTTGAAGCTGGATCTGTTCCCTGGCTCTCAAATGTTACAGTACCAATTGAAAAATTACTCTCTTTATTATATTGATAACCAAATCCAAATGATACAATTTTCCCATCACTTCTGTAAATTAACGATGTCCCATTACTATTAATTTTTAATCTGCTAAAATTATCATTTTCTGAAAATTGATTCACTGGTGGCAAAATTTTTATTAAATTAGCTGAAAAAGTTGCCATATCCACAGGTGCTGGTGCTAAAATATTACTTATACCATTTTTTACTATAACAATATTTCCATCATTTAAAATATGAATACCATCTGGAACTAATGATGGTGATATTTTCTCCTCTGGTACAAATAGAGAAAGGTTAATATTGTTTATCTTTAAATTAATTTCACCAGTAGCTGCGATTTTGTAACTTTCAGGAGTTAGCCCTGATAGAGAGAGTATAGAGTGAAGCATTTGAATTGTATTTAGTGTATTATTATCACTATTTTCTAAAACAACTTTGTTTGAATTAATTACCTCAGGTAAAGAATTAAGCAGTTCATTTTTTTCTTCTTTTGTAAGATTTAAAAAATCAATTTGTGTTGTTAAATTATCTAAAAGTTTTTCTTTTTCTACAACAAGACCTTTTGTTAAATTTATTGAAGCTACATCTATAACTTCTTTTAAAATTAAAGGATTTTCTTTAATTAAATCATTTAAACTTGGAGTTTCTGAAAAACCATTAAGTTTTGCCCATTTTGAAGCAAGCTTATCTTTTATTAATGAAAGAGTTTTATCTGCAACTTTTTGAATATCAGCTCCTAATGTTGTACTGATACCTTTTTCAGATACATTTAAAATTGGAGAAATCATGTTTGAAACACCAGTTGTAACTTGTTGTGAAATATCAGTAGTACGCTGATTTTCTGGAATTTTATCTAATATTGTAACAGTTTTTGTTGAAATTGAAGCCACTTCATTTTCTGCCTGAGTTACAATTGCGGTAACTAAATTTTTATTATTAGCTGTAGTTTTTAAAGTTTTAACAGCCTCAAAACTATTTTCCATTGCATTGCCATTAGTAATTAAAACTTTAGCAATAGACTCACCTAAGTTATCTGTATTTGCTACTTCTATTGTCCGATCTATTGAAGAACTGAGGGCTTTTCCCAAATTATGAATAACATCTTTCACCTGCTGCTCAGATGCTTCACTTTTTGATGCAAGTTTTAAATTGGCTTTAGCTGCTTCAGCAACTGTTTTTACAACTTTAGTAACTTCCTCTGTATCTTTAGCAGCAATAACAACTTTATTTAAATTGGAAACTATGTTAGATATTTTATCAAACATTTCAGATAGTTTTTCTTGAGAAGTCTCACTTTCTATTAGTTTATCAACAGATGTATTTAAAGTATTTACTGCATCTGATATTTGGTCTAAATTAACATTTTCACCAGAATTAATCTGGTCAACTGCATTGTCAATAGTTTCTTCTGCATTATTAATGTTTTC